>JBEKVL010000163.1:0-10049 GCA_049514055.1 Tepidisphaeraceae bacterium
GTACGGAGCCGATTCACACCGGGACCACCGGTGGCTCGCCCCGGATGTGTAATACTTTCGACGTGAGCCTGATGGTGTCGTTGCCATCAGTAAGCATGGCGACGCCCGCCGCAACAACGAGCCTGCAAATTCCGGTGGTTCCCGTCGCCGGAATCAACCTCCAGGGCATGAATATCGAGGCCTTGATCGGCCGAGACATCCTTTGCCGATGCCTCTTTGTGTACGATGGCCGTGCCAGACAGTGGATGATCGCGTTCTAACCAAGTCTCTTTGCCGCCGGCCGCTTCTCGGGGTACGCTATTGCATATGGGTGACTCGACTCCTGCCGACGAACCGAAAGGCGACTTCGCCTGGCCATGGCCGCTCAAGGCACGGCACCACACGGGCGTTGTCGGCCTGGCCTCCTCGGGCAAGAGCACGTTCCTCGTCAGCGTCATCGACCGCATCTGGCGGCTGGATGACACCGACGAACGCAAGCTCGGCTTCTTCCACTTCACCCGGCACGTCCGGCAACTCTCACCCTTCGACGATGAAGGCGGATTCCCCTATCGGCAGTACCGCGACTACTACCGCACGCAACAGTGGCCGGACAAGACCGTCGCCAGCAGCGAGTACCGCTGCCACTTCTACCGCGCCGGCCGGCACTTCCCCGGCCGGCTGGCCGCCGGAATGTACTCCGAGGAACACGCCCTGGCCGACATCCCCGGCGAACGCCTGGCCGATTTCTCGATGGCCGGCAAGAGCTACGCCGAGTGGTCGGACTGGCTGCTGGATCGCCTGCAAGGCAACAAACAGTACCGCGTGTTCGCCGGGGAATACCTGCACCTCCTCGAGCAGTCGCAGCTCGATGAACTGACGCTGCTCAAGGCCTACAAGCTGGCCCTGGCCAACTTCACGCGGAAGATGCTGCCGCTCGTCTGCCCGTCGACGTTCCTGGTCCACGAGAAGCAGCTCTATCCCAGGGGCGGCGACGGGCCGGCGCATGTGTTGCCGGTCGAGAGGCTCGCCGCCCGCGGCGTGTGCGGCCTCGACGAAACCACGCAGTTTGTCCCGCTCAGCGCGGCCACCCGGTCGGCCAACCCGCAGCTCGCCGGGACGTTCGCGCAACGCTACGACGACTACTACAAGGCGATCACCAAACCCCTGGCCCGCGGCTTCGAGAACTGCGACGAACTGCTCGTGCTGGTCGATGTCTGCGCCATCCTGGCCGGCGGGCCGGATGCCTACTACGGCGCCCGCTGGTCGCTACAGATGATGCTCGAAGCGCTGGATCCCGGCTGCACCAACACCGACCTGCTCACCGGGTTCGCCAAAGCCCTGTTCACCGGCCTGCGCCTCGGCCCCTCGCGCGTGCGGAAGATCGGCTTCGTCGCCACCAAGGCCGATATCGTCCACAGCCGCGACCGCGCCAACTTGCGGGCGCTGCTCAAGGCCATGACCCAGGACCTGCTGGCCGCCGCCACGCTCCGGCGGCACCTCGATGTGGACTACTTCTACTGCGCCGCCATCGAGGCCGGCATCGACGGCGGCGAATACCCGCGCATCCGTGGCTGGGCCCGCCGCTCGGCCGACCTGGAATACCTCGAATTCCCCAACTCCGCCGTCCCCCGCCAGTGGCCGGCCGAGACGCAATGGGAAGAGCAGCGCTACCGCTTCGCCGCCCCCGAACCTCCCAAACTCGATCTGCTGGGAAGAAAACCCTTTCCCAGCATCGGCATGGATGAGATCATGAAGTTCATCGGCTGGGATGCGGCGGCTGACGAATTGTAGGGTGGGCACTGCCCACCATCTGCAAGGCCGGCGGACTGACTGGAGTAGAAAGTGCGGGCTTCCAGCCACGCACAGGCGTGGCGGTGAACAGCCGATATAATGACGGTGGAGGCTTGGCGGTGGCCCATGATTGAACAGATTGAATTTGAGAACTTCCGGATACTGAAGAAGGCGACGCTGGAGTTGTCGCCGCTGACGCTGCTGATTGGGCCGAACGGAAGCGGCAAGTCAACGGTCCTTCAGGCGCTAAACGCGCTGAAGCGTCCTGCCTATGAGGATGTTGCCTCATTCAGATCCATTGGGTCAAGTCCGCAGGTTGCACTACCCTCAGTCAACATTCACATGCGTTTTGGCAAGGACGCGATGATTTGGCAGAAGCACTGGACGCCCCAGCCTGGACGAGTACCCCAGGACGCGCGAGTGGAGCAGTTCGTTTCGCGAATCCGCGTGTTCAATCTCGACCACATCGCAATCGCGGCGTCATCACCGGTGTAGGCCGGGCTCGAGCTGGCCGAGTCGGGTGGGAATCTGACGGCGGTTCTGGACCAGCTTCGCGACGCCGCACCCGAGCGATTCGAGGCCATCAATACGGAACTCTGCCGCTGGCTTCCTGAATATGACCGTGTTTTGTTTGCAACGCCCATGCCCGGCCAGAAGTGGTTCTCGCTGCGGCTTCGCAGCGCCCGTGGTGTCGTTCCGGCCAAGACGTTGTCCCAAGGCACGTTGCTCGCCATGGCCATGCTGACGTTGGCGTACCTGCCGGATCCGCCATCCGTCGTCTGCATTGAGGAGCCCGACCGTGGGCTGCATCCACGCCTGTTGCGGGATGTCTGCGATGTGCTCCGGCGGCTGGCGTATCCCAAGGATGCGGGGGACGACCGCGAGCCAGTCCAGGTCATCGCTACCTCACACTCGCCCTCCATGCTGGACCTGTTCCGGGATCGGCCCGAGGAAGTGGTGATTACCGAGCGGAACAACGGTAACGTCTCGTTCCATCGTCTTTCCGACCGCGCTGACCTCTCCGAGATTCTGCATGACACCAACTTGGGCGATCTCTGGTATGCCGGCGTGCTGGGTGGAGTCCCGGTTGCACCATGAAGATCGCGGTTTTCAGCGAATCGTCGGCCGACGAAGCCGCCGTCCGGATTCTGGCGGAGGCGGTGCTGGGGCAACCCATCGAACCGGTCGCAGGCAAGGCGCTGCGCAGGCCGCGAAACGGCTGGACCCATGTGGTGAAACTGCTTCGGGCCGTGATCCTCGATCTGTATTTCCGGACGGATGCGGATGGCCTGATTGTTGTCGCCGATTCACCCTATCACACGCCGTAGCATGACCCGGCTGCCGATTCGGGCTGTCGCTGGTGCCAGTTGACGCGCGAGGCCAACCGGGAGTGCCGGGCGCTGCCCGACCGTCCGTGCAATAAGCGATTTCGCGTGGCCATCGGGGTGGCGCCACCAGCGATTGAAACCTGGCTCCTCTTCCGTCTCGGCCGCCACTACACGGAGGCCGCTTGGGTACGTGGCCAGGGCGAGGGCCGGCCCGCGTTCAATCGCCGGCTACTCAAGCAGGAACTCTACGGGACCATCTCGCCACCCCTTGCGCTGGAGACACAGAAGATGGTGGAATCAGCGCGCAGGCTGGCAGGGGAGATTGAGGCGTTTGAACAGGCGTTTCCGATCGGTTCTGGAACGATGGCCAACGAGCTTCGCCGGTGGCGCTGACACTGCTGGCACTTTGCGGCATTCTCGAACGGGATCATCGGCGCACCCGCCCGCTTGAGAAATGACATTGCCCCATCGCCTGACCAACGTACAATTCCACTCGCGGCGTTCGTACCCGGAGCAATCATGACCCAACAAACCCTGTCAGCATCGGTGAGCGGCCCTAGGCCGGGGCAGTCGCCGGCGGCGGCCGAACTGCTGCGCGAAGCCGTGCCTGTCGGGGCGCCGCAGTCGCCGCGTACCGGCCCGGCGCAGGGCATCCCGCCGTCTGCGCTGGAACTGCTCGATGACGCCGTGGCCGTGTCGCCGCCGCCGGAGGATGCCGAGGACGAATCGCCCTGGGCCGAGCAACTTGCCAAACCGCACAGCCTTACCACCACGCTGCTCAACGCCTTCTTCGTGCTGGCCATGGTGCTGGCGCTGTTCGTGGCATCGCAGGCCGTGCTGCTCTTCAACCAGGTGGCGCTTCTGCCGGCCACCGCCCGGCCGTTTGGCTACACGCTGCTGGCGATCCTGGCGGCCGTGCTCGTCTGGTGCGGGCTGAGATTCACCTGGCGATACCTGCGTCTGCGGGTCAGCCCGACGCTCGACATCAACCTTCAAAAGGACCTGCGCCGCCTCGACCAGGCTCGCCACGAAATGCGCGAACACCGCGCCGCCCAGGCCCGCGCGGTCTTGGCCAGCCTGCTGGACGACTACCCAGTCAACCGCCCGCGAGAAATTCGCGACCTGCGGCAGGCCGGCTTCACGCGCGTCGAGATCGAGACGCTCAGCGGAACCCGCTTCCACCTGAGCGGCCGCACCGCCCCGGCCGATCACCAGGAGTGGCTGGCGATGTACGAGTCGGACTTCCTGGCCACGCTCGACGCCGTGGCCGACCGGCAGGTGAAACAGTATTACACGCGCGTGTTGGCCTTCACGGCCGCCTCGCCGCGCGGCGGCCTCGACACGCTGATCGTGCTCTGGAGTTCGTACCAGATGGTGTTCGACCTCTGCCGCATCTACAACGTCCGGGCCGGCCGCTGGGGCACGGCCGTGATCCTCGGCCATCTGGTGGCCAACGTGCTGGCCGCCCGAGGCGTCCACAGCGCCGCCGATTCCGCCGCCGGCTCACTCAGCAACGCGGCCCATCAGCACCTGCCCCAGGCGGCCGCCGCCGCCGCCGGAGTCGCCGCAAAGCTGCTCGGCCGCTTCGCCGAAGGCGGCGTGAACTGTCTGCTGATGTATCGCCTGAGCGTCCTGGCGCGGGACTACCTGCGCCCGATCCGCCGGCGGGTGCCGCAGGATGAGGCGGTAGTTCGCGTGGACGCGCCAGCCGCGTAGGGTGGTCGCTACGTCGCGGGGCGGGACGCGGGATTTGGTGTCATAGGGAACGGGAACCGGAGCGGCGGACCATTCCACCACCAATAGCCTGGCCGCAGCATTACATCGATCTGATATGCGGGCTCGAACAGAAACCGCAGTGGGGGACTCCATCGTGTGTGCGGCGGGGAACGGTTATACGACTCCCCGTTACTATCGCCGATACACCAAATCTCTTTGGCCGAAGATGCGGCAACAATCCAGACGCCTGCATAAACCGCGACGAACAACACGCCTAATACGATGACTCGCCGGCCCGTCCAGCGAGAACGGGCTTGCGGCGCATAGTCCAACTGGATTGGTTGGCGCGGCTCCTGCTGCATGACGGGATATCATACCACCGATGTTCGCGGCACTTGCGCCGGCGCGAGCCATCGCATTTGACCGCCGAAAGTGTCGCCAGTGCCCTCAATGGCGGAGCGACGAGAGACGGACCTGCCGGTGAGGACACCGGCAGCACAAATTGCGATTGCCGTGATCGCCCGGCGAGGAAGACCGTAAATGGACCGACCCGTGCGGAAGTTACGCCTTCGGTTCATACGGCCCACGACTGTACAATAGTCCAGCACATGCCGCTAACGGCCGAACATCCCCTTCCTCCACTGCACGCCTGGGGCCGGCGTCTCTGGCGTGTACTGGCGGCCACGATCCTTCTGTTGATCGTCCTGCGTATCGGCTGGGGCATCCTCTGGCGGCATCGGCTGCATGCGGCCGAGGCGCAGATGCGGTCGGCCGGGACGTGGGTGGACGGGCCGCGGGTGATCACGGCGCAGAACGCCGACGAGCATTGGTCGCTGTTGCTGCGTGCGGCGAGGCTGGCCTCGACGCGGCCGAATTGTCCCGACGCTGGCGATTACGTCGAGCCGGAGTCCATGTCGCAATCCAAGTGGATTGAAGCCCACCACAAGGTCGAAGTGTCCGATGCGGCCGCTCTGTCGCTTGCCCGGCGGGCACGCGTGGTGTGGGAACAGTCGTCGCACGAACAAACGGTTCGCACAAGCACCGTGTCATCAGTTGACTGGAAAGGCTATTGGAAGTTGTTCGATGCCCTCGCCGAAGGGGCGATCTACAGGCAATGCCGCGGCGATGAGGCCGAGGCGATCCGCCGCCTCCGCGATCTCGTGCATATGGCAACGTCGCGATACGGCAATGGCGGTCTCGCCGACGTCAGTATGGCCAGTGCCCTCGATAGGAGCGTCACTCGTTCGCTTCACTATTCTGTGGCCGGATTCTCCGGGGTACTCGATCCAGAGGTCCGGCACGAGTTGGAATCGCTCCTCGCGGATCTTGGCGATGAGACGCCTCTCCAGCACGCCGTGGATTCAGTCCCGTGCTGGCGTCAGCCGGTGTTTGACTGGACCGACGCCACGGCGGCGACATACGGGTTTGGCGCAATTCTGGCTCCGCTGTCTGACAGAACGAAGGCGCGGTGGGCGACTTACGTTTTGCGGTTGTCAGAGGCCGCCCGAGCCGAGAGCCTGCCCGAGGCACGGCGCGCAATGCCGCCTTCGACCTGGAGATTCGACTTTGAGGGATGGCATTACTCGTGCGACCGCTTTCCCAGAATGCCGCACGACTGGCCGGTGCCAACGCCCTGGCTGCGACTTGACTGGGGTCAGGACGGTGACGTGGCGAAACCAGAGGATCTTTCGAAAACGATCACCGGGCTTTTCGAGTCGCGCATGGCGCGCCGGTCGGCGGCCACCGCCATTGCCGTCCACCTGTTTCGTGTGGCTACCGGGCGATGGCCCGTGAATCTTGAGCAACTCGTGCCGGGTTATCTCCCGTCGGTTCCGGTGGACATCTACGCCGGAGGCGTTGCGAACATGCAGTACCTGGTCTTGCAGGATTCGCGATTCCCAGCGGAGCAACGCCCGGTCCTGTATTTTGCCGACCAGAGGCCCATAGAGATGGGAATTGACAGGCTGCCCGTCGACATCCATCAAAATGCGTTTCATCCAGACTGGCCGATTTACGGCCAATGGAAGTCCGGACGCCAGTACCGCGATCTCGCTCGCCTCTCCTCAGCGCAGAGTATCAAGAACAATCCAAGCAAAGCCAACGCAGCAGGGGAGAATCCCAAGCAGGGCAACGGCGGCCAATAGCCGCCTGAGCAGCATCCCGGCAATGGCCCGCCGCGCGGCCTGCTTGTCGCTGATTGCGGACAGTTCGAGGCAGGTTCGCACGGGAAATGCGATCAACCCGCGGGTCATTACTGCGAAACTCACAACCAGGAGCGAGAGCGACGTCACAATTCGCAGCGGCGAGTGCGTCCAATCAATGTCATCGGGCCTTTGAAACCCGGACACAACCCAGGCAATCAACGCAATCGTGGCTGCCACCGGCACTATCACCAGCGGAGCCACGGCATAGCATCCAGCCGCCTCGGCCTGTGTCGGCTCCTGTGTACCCACCCGCCGAAAACAGGAGCGCAGCCCGACCCCCGCTTCAAGCACGAGCAGCCCCACATAGACAAACATCGCCGGCCAGCGTGTCATTCCCACCGACCAGAGCATCCGCGGTTCGAACATCCACGGGACCCCGGGATCACGCGTATCCAGCAGAAATGGCCCCAACCCAATCGCCCAAAGGAAGAATGCCACCCCTGCCATTGTGAACAATAGCAGGATAGCCCCGCTGGCCCAGAAGAACCGCGTGGCCTCCCGCAGTTCCAGCGGAAGGTGCATCTGCTCGTGCCAGGCGAGGCCGTTGAGCGTGGCCAGGAGCACCGTTTTGACGAAGGCTCGCACGCGCCCGATGTTCCGTCGCCGAAGCCACGGCAACGTTTGTGCCAGCAGCAACGCTCGCGTAAACGGCCGCCCGCACTCGCTGCAAACGCCCGATGGCGTGCCGTGCAAGTCATATCCGCAACGCGGGCAAAGGAGGGGGCTCTGAGGAATGGGAGGGCCGGACACCATGTTGCCAGTGAACCAGCCGCCAGCCCGTATGTCAATCGAACTCGAATCCAACTCGATGGTGGGCGCACTCGTCCATCTACGGAGCCTTCACCGCCTCGAACGAATCCTCCACCTTCACCGTGCCATGTCCGCCCCACGCGAAACTGAAATGGTGGCCGCCCAGATGCGTGAGCGTGCGGTTGTTCCGCTGGTTGTCGAGCAGGATGTAGATCGCCCGGGGGTTCTCGGCGTTGGAACTGCCCTTCTTGATCAGGTACGGATCGATGGTGATCCAGCCGTATTCCTTGAGATATGCCTCGGCCCAGGCGTGTTTCGGCGTGTCGTTGGCGGGGACCGGCGTCGTGAGATATCCCTCGCGGAAACGCGCCGGCACGCCGCAGGCGCGACAAAGCGCCACGAACAGATCCGTGAACTCGACGCACACGCCGCGCCGTTCGGCCAGCACCCAGCGGGCGCCGCGGTCGCCGGCCTTGGGGTCGTATTTGCCGACCTCCACGGTCTGGCACACATAGTCCAGCACGTTATGGACTGTCGCCACATCATCGCGGCCGGCCAGCGGTTTGGCCGCCCGTTCGATGGCCGGGTCGTTGACTTCGAGGAACGTCTCCTCGACCAGCCAGCGTTGCAGGTCGGCCGGCTTCTCCAGCAGACGCGCGTCGCGGCTGGACTTCATGGGCAGCAGGCCGGACGGGTAGAGTTCGAGGTCGGCCGCGATGACGATGTTCTGTTTGTCCGGGCCGGGTTTGTCGATCACGAATTGTGCGTAGCGAACGCCATCGACCGTGAAGAGCTTCCGCGGCTCGGGGGCATACTTGATCGAGCGGACCTTCTGGCGTCCCGGCACATCGGCGGGAACGAGCACGGTGAGTGTGATGTAGCGCAGCTCACCCTCGGGCTCGGCCGCGAACTTGAACGTGCAGTGGTAGTCCTGGGCGTCGGGAGGCGCGGCCGCCCGGGCGGTGACGGCTGCCAGGAGAAGAATCAGGACAGTGGTGATGCGTTTCGCGTGAACCATGCAAGGGAGATGATATCGGTTTTGCCTTTGGAGCGGCGGTCTTGACGCCGCTTTTTCATCAGCGTCACAGCCCGTGTTATGACACCACAAGCATTTGTCAGCGGCAAACCGGCCCCGTTCCTCGCCGATTCGTTCCAATTCGAGTGACCAACGCCATCTCGCCGCACACCGAAAAGCGGTGTCGAGCCACCGCTCCAAAGTAGAGGGGCACAGTTATCCGTGCCCCTGTTTACATCTGTATCAAATCTGCTGCACTGCCGGCCTATTCAGCGCTCTTCTTGTGCGACAGCGCCGAAGCGGGGACGATTTCCTTGCTGCCTTCGGGGGCCTGCCAGGACATCTTGCAGCCGGCGTCGCCTTCGTTCTGGAAGAACTCTACCTTGAGTTCATGGGCGCCGGCCTTGAGTTCGACCTCGCCGTCCTTCTCTTCCATGCCATGCAGGCCGCCGTTGCTGACGACCTCTTTGCCGTCGATGAACAGCCGCGAGCCGTCATCGGATTCTGTGAAGAACTTGTATTTACCGTCCTTGGCGATCTTGATGGAACCGGTCCAGCGGATGTAGTAGTGGTCCTTCAGTTCCGTGCCCGGCCAGTTGTCGCCGGTGCTGTCGACGTTGATCTGCTTGTCGACTCGCTTGACGGTCGGCTTCTTGTCGGCGGGGATCGTGGGGAAGTCCTCCACCGCGCCGTCCATCGCGTACATCGACGCCACCAGCCCTTCCTTCATTTCCTCATCGGCGGCCAGCGCCGAGGCGGTGATGAAGCATCCAATTGCGCACACGACCAGACACAGCAACCATTTCATAGGGATCTCCTTCCGAAAGATTCGATACCCGCCGACTCAGTACCGGTATTCTATAGCCGTCGGTGGGCTCGGACAATGTGCGGGACGCGCCCTTCGCGGAGTCTTAACCGGGCGCTCGCTTCCCGCCGGCTTGTGCCACCGGGTTCGGGGGCGATGTCAGTGTACGCTGCTCGGTGCGAGGAATCTCGGACCCGCGCGGCCTGCCCGGAAATGGCACACGGCAGGGTGGCGGCCCTGCGCAGAACAAAGCCCCGGCGCCAGGCCGGGGCGGTGTGTCGCGGATGTTCTGAAGACAACTATGCCATGCGGCGGCGGATATTCCGCCAGACCATCGGAACCAGTATCACCAGGCCCATCCAGGCCGCGCTCGGCAGCGGGACCGACCTTGGGTCATCGATGTAGGTAATACTGCCAGTGAGGTCGGCGTAGGTAACCTGCGAAGCGATTGTGTTACCGCC
>JBEKVL010000164.1:0-9990 GCA_049514055.1 Tepidisphaeraceae bacterium
TGGACGGCGGACTCGCAGCCACAACAACCGGTTTCGGTGCAATACCCGCCCACTCCGGCAGCACCCGCCATTGGGGCAACATCGCCGACAACACCGGCACCGTCAGCATCGCGACGAGCGCCAGCAGCCACACCAGATGTCGCATCGCCGCCGAGTCACGCCTGAGAATGATGGCCGCGACAGCCGCGAGGATCAGCAGCGCCGTGCCTTTGACAGCGGAATCGATCAGCAGCAGACTCGGCGCACTGAAGACGCCGACGAGAACGAGTATTGTGCGATTCATCTCAACGGTCCTCCTGTTCTGCCTGCTTGATCAACGCAATCAGCCGCTCGCGCTCGCCGGCCGACACCTGGTCCTTGCGCGAATGCAGGTGCGCGGCGAGTGCTTCTTCCAGGGAGCCGCCGAAAAACGTCTCCAGCACCCGCTCAAATGCGTGGCGTCCGGCCTTGTCTTTGGTCTGGCGGGGAATATAGACCACCTCCCGGCCGCTCTCCCGTCGTCGAAGATGTCCCTTCTCTTCCAGGATGTGCATCATTCTTCGCACCGCCATCGCCGTCGGCGGCGAGGGAATGGTCTCGACGACTTGGTTCACAGTCGCTTCCCCCAGCGCAAAGACAGCATCCATGATCTGTCGCTCGCGCCGACTGAATTCGGATGGTTCAGGCATCATCGGCTCCCGGTTGTATCGTTAATATTTTAACGCGCGGTGGCGCGATTGCAAGGCCCAATTCGTTAATTTTTTAACGTGTCGTCGGATTACGGCGGGAGAACTTCCAGCGACACGTTACTCTGCTTGCTGTTCCGCCCCTGCCTGCGGACGATCTCACAGAGAAAGTCGGCCTTCCCGGCCGGCTCAACCGCCGCCGTGAACTGCACCGTATGGGCATCGTGAAGTGTCGGCTTCAACTGGCTGCAAAACACGATATGCCCGGGGACGACCGCCGGACCTTCACATCGATCGGCCGGGGCGTGTACTTGCGGATTCGCCGGCTGTAGATCTCGTGGTCATCCCAGCCGACGACCGATGAATTCACTTCGACCTGCACACCCGCGCCCGCCTGGCGGAAGATGTTCGTATCGTTCACCTGCATCCAGATCTCGTCGCGCGACGCCCGGAGCGTCACCAGCTCGAAGATCACGTTCGGATCCCGGCCGAGGTTCAGTTCGATCTTGTCTCCGATCGGCACGTATTTGATCGTCTGCTTGGCCAAGTACGACAGCCCGTCCCGCCCGTTGCCCCGGAACACCCGGACCACTCCGTTCGGGAGCGGCATTGCGGGCCAGCGAGGTGAGAGCACTCCAGGACGATCGCCAAGAGGGCGATGAGGCGATTGGAAGTCGTACCAGCAGCCTCCCCATGACCTGGAAAAACTCGCCGAATTGTTCGGGCACACGCTACGGCTCGGTTGCCAGCCTTCTGGTAGAAGAAGAATAAACCGCCATAACTGGCAGAACAAGCGACCCGGATCAACGCGGATTGGGCATGGAAGTGCCCGGCCGTTGTTCAACCTGTCGCCATCCTGCGACGCCTGCATTACAACCAGTTGATTGGATTCCCAAGGTGAAGGTGATTTCAGGGGCCGCCCGATCGCCGAGAAAGCGCATTACACCCGGTGCCCCAGCCGGAACTTCCGCGCGACCGATGCGTCTATGGGATCAAGTGTCGGATGATCGCACGGTGGATATCCGACATCACGTCCCGGACCAGCATGCACGCGCGAAGGAACACTCGCGCAGGCTCTTTGCCCGGTGCAAACGGCGCGGATGCCTTGGAGTACGCCGCGACAGGGGAAACTTGGACCAGCAACAAGAGAAGCATGATGATGAATGTCGGTGCTGTTCTCATCTCGGATTGGAATGGCCTCAGTCTATATCGGCGAACGGCGGAATATCTCTTCGGCGGGCCCTGATTCTACGGGCATTTACCCAGACAGTTGAGTTGCCCGGGCTTTCACCTGCGTAGGCGAGGGATCCCGCGGGAAAGCCCACGGAGAAAGGGACTATTTGACAGCGTCGCCACGCAAAGTAAGAATACCCCGTGGGTTGCCAAACCATCGAGAAGATGGCAAAGGATGGCAAGAAGGAGCCGATTGTTCTCTGGAAGACGTTTCCCTTGGAGTACCTGATGCTCGGCGACGACCGGCAGCCGGGGCTGGAGCCACCTGAGCTGGTCGAGGGAGAATGGGCCATGCGCCAGGCCAGCACCGCAAAACGAGGCATTATGATTCCCATCCGCGCATACAAGCCTGGCGCCTTTCCCATCTCCCGCCGCTCGTTCCTCCGCGCGTCCTTTGCCTCCGTTGTTGCCAGCGCCGTACTGCCCCGCCTTGCTCGCGCTGCGACACCGGCCGGGGCCGCTCCGAAGGTCGACGGCGCCCTGGTGACCCTCCCCAACAAAGGCACGCTGTACATTGCCAACGACTTCCATACCCGTCACGCCGACTTTGTCCGCTGGCTCCAGAAGACCGACCTCGTCGCCAGACTCAAATCCACAGACGACACGTACGGTCTGGTTCTCGGCGACATCTGCGACAAAAAGCCTCTGGATACCGAGGCTGAAGATGGCGGTGATGTCCGCATGCTCGACAAGGTGCGTGAAATCCAGGCCGGCCCCGGCGGCGACCGCCTGATCTTCATCCTCGGCAACCACGAATACGAAGCCATCCGCATCCACGACGCCATGAAGAAGCAACTCGGCCTCACCCCCGAAAACCAGGCCCGCCTCGTCCGGGCCCTCTACAACAGCGCGGATGGCGACTTCTTCCGGCAGTGGAACTGCATGGAGCGCATTACCGACGAACACGTCGCATACATCAAAACCCTCCCGCTGGCCGTCTTCTGTCCCAACGGCCTGCTCGCGCTGCATGCGGGGCCGGCGATCAGCGCCAAGACACCCAGGGACATCGCCCAGCGCGACGCTAAATCCGAGGCCGACCTCGTCTGGCGCCGCCCCATCCCCGACTACGACCATGCCCAACCTGAAGAACACGCATACGACTCCAAGGACGTCGACGCCTTCCTCAAGCTGATGAACAGCCGTGTAATGGTGGTCGGGCACACTCCGCTGCTCTCCCTCCCGGAGGCCTGGCGGCAAGATGGTCTGGCGCGGGTCGGCGAGCACGCCGTGGTCATGGCTGCCAGCTACGGCTGCCTGCCCCAACAGAAGAATTACCTCAAGATCGACCTCTCCACCCCATACGCGTCCAACACCGATCTGAAAGTCAATCGCGAGATCATCCCCAACATGTAGAGGCCATTGCAGCCATCCTGGTACTCAGGCTGTGATATCCGCCATCGCTTCGCACGCCACGCGCCTGCGTATCAAGTTCAGTTCATCCGGATCGTCATGGCGCAATCCGGTACGCCCGTTGCCGGAAGAGGTTCCGGCGTCTGTTTCACCTGCCGGGGCAGACCGTCGACATATGGCACATTACGGCTTAATCCGTCAGCCAATGCCCTACGCCCACCGTCGGCGGCCGGCCAATGCAATTGCGCCAATCACAACCAGCCCCAGAGTTGACGGTTCCGGAACCTGCTGCGCGGCGCTGATCGAAGCCGAGGCATCCAATTGGGTGCCGTCTTCCATATACGGCATCCAGAACCCGTTGGGGAAATCGGCGTTGGGCGCATAGTGCATCAGCACGGAGTATCCTTCGTTGGCAAACTCGGCCGTGGTCCCAATGTCAATCGTGGCCGTTTCGCCGGGCAGAAGACCGGTACCAGCCGAAAGGGAATAGTCGATTCCGCCGTCGGCCAAGGCATTGCCGAACGGATCTGAGTTGAGATTGGAAATGCCCCAGGTACTGCCCGGTTCCGATGGATCAGAGAAGATATCCAAGCCAGGATTTACACCGGGGTCCAGCGCCACTTGTGAAGGCTCGATGAATACATGGTCGACCGACACGGCCGCATCCGTTGGCAAGGTCACCGAAACGGTTGTCTTCTCCTTGCCCGCTCCCGCTGGCACGCCGCCAATGATCTTGAACGGGTTCTTCATGATGGTCTGGATATTCTGCAGCCCGCAGCCGTTGTACTGCGCGGATTGACCGGAAGTGATCGCGGTAAACGTGCCATTGCCCGCGAAGGAGAAATCGGTGTAAAACTGGTTCCAGGTGGCGGCGTTCGCGTTTCCGACGGCCGGTGCGGCCGGCACGGGCAAACTCGCGCCCGGCGAGGTCTTCAGGTTGAACGGGGCGTTCCCGGGGTAATTGGCGTTATCGCCGGGCCAACCACCGTTGGTCTGCGCCACACCGGTCGGGCCGGCCGGCGTACTGGGATTGGTGTCGGGATCGGCCACATAGAGCTGATTCCCGGCCACATTGATGCCGGCGACCGCCAGCATGTGGTAGTTTCCGCCGCCGGCCGCCGCCGCCGTTTTGGCGGCCCACCACAACCCCTGCCCATTGGGAGTGTTGGCCGCGTAATTAGGGGCGGCTTGGCCTGGGGCGTTGAGGTTGCCCTGGTTGATCCTGACCAGCTCCTGCCCGTCGCAGAGGGCCATTACCGCACGGGAGAACGCCACGGGGGATATGCCGGCCATTCTGTAAATAACCGGATTGCCGCCCGCGAGGCCCAGGTAATCCACGTTTCCATTTCCATCAACGGTCCAGGTGCCCGACCAGAGCGCGGCTTTCCCGTTATTGGCGGGCTTATTGTTTACGTTGGCGTCGAGATACCCCTGGACGTCGCCAAAGCTCAAATTCTTGACAACGCTATAGATATCGGAGGCCACAACACTGGCGTTGGTGGCGCCTTCGGAAAGCGTGATCATGTCGCGCGTTGTATCAATGTTGACACTGGGCGCTGCGTTATAGGTCCATTGCCCGCTGTTGAGCTGAATTCCCGGAGTGGCCGTGAAGAACGCGCCGGTGAAGGCATCCTTTGCCAGTGCAGGCGTGTAGGCGAGCGAAAAGCCATTGGCACTGACGCCGCCGACGCCGTTGAGCGTGCCGGTGGTGCCGCCGGCCGGAATCAGCCCGTTATAACCGGGCGGCGGAGCGCCCAGGTTATTCACCGATCCGCCCGTTCCGGTAAACACGAGCGAAAGCCCGTCGGCCGCATTGCCTGATTTGTTGAGTCCGCCAACAAAATACTGGCTGGTCCCGGCCGGACCGTAGGTGGCCGCATACCAGCCGCTGCCCCCGCCCGCCGTGGGATCCGGCGCCGTTCCGTAAATGCCGGTGTAACCCTGTTTGGTGATGGCGTAGAAGATATCCGTGTAGGCGACCCAGCCGCACCAGCCGCCGCCAGGCTCCCAGCCGTTGGCGCCGGCGGCCACGCCGCTCATGACGTCCTGATGCTGATAGAATTTGGGCACATCAGGATTGAAACCACCCACCCCCGCCGTGTACCAGGCCGGCTGGGCCAGGGCAGCCCCACAGGGGACCACCAACAGCGCCAAGGCCGCAAGCCGCCGGAACGATCGATGACGCCGACTTGACGTTGGTGTCATGGTTGCCCTGCTTGAGGTACCGGATTCGTGTGCAAACGCATTAAGCTGACTCTTGCGTTGAAAACCGTTCATTGCGGGACCTCCTATTGTGGCGCAGAGCTGGACCAGATCGCCATTTAACGCTGTTTTTGGGCTTCAGTATGGCCTTATGGGCCGGGCAAAAAAGCTGCACGCCGACGGAAATTGCGCAAGTGAAACACCTTCTCCAGCCTCCAAAACGGACGTCCAGCCGGCAGCAACCCGTGATGCTATTAGTCCAGGCTGGGATTGTCAATCAAAAAAAGTCAAGTGAACCCCAATCCCGTTCGGCTCGCCATTTGCGACCAGAAAGAATCGACATATTAGCAATATGTTAGCATTGCGCCCGGCAGGCTCTTGGCGCATGATGTCGGTGTGGCAATGCCAGAGCGACCGGAGATCACGGAAGATCAGCTTCATGGCTTTGACTATTTCAAGAAGCTCCCGCCGCTCTCGCAGCGCCTGCGCGATCACGCCACCGGGCGCGACAAGGCCGGCATCGCCGCCAACGCCGCCGCCCAACGCCCTCGCAATCCCTCTGTTCCCGATTCCTCCTGCCTCGTATAGAATCCACATGGACTTAACACGAGGCACCCATGGCCAACCTCTGGCTCAAAATCAAAGTCTGGACGAAGATCATTGTCTTCTCGGCCATTGCCCTCTACGTGCTTCTGTTCCTCTATCGCAACACGGACAATCGCGCCAAAGTGTGGCTGTTCTTTAACCACGAGCTGGAGTGGTCCACGCTCTGGCTGGCCACGACCGCCTTTGTCGCGGGCGCGGTTACCGTGCTGGTGACTCGAATGATCCTCTCCACGGTTCGCCAGGTGCGAGAGTTGCGCCAGGACCGGCAACAACATCAACTCCAGAAGAACGTCGCCGACATGCACGCCAAGGCCGCCATGCTCCAGACCAAACCCGCGTCCGACTCCAAACCCGCCGACACCAAGCCCCCGGAGACCTGATTGCCATGAACATCGCCATCGTCGATTATGGAATGGCCAACCTGCGATCCGTGCAGAAGGCCTTCGAGTCGGTCGGCCACAGCGCCGACGTCGTCTCGACGCCCGACGACATTGCCAAGGCCGATCGCGTCGTCCTGCCCGGCGTCGGCGCGTTTGCCGACGCCGTCGTCACCCTCCGCCAGAAGAACCTCGCCGATGCCATCCTTCGCCACATCCAGCTCGACAAGCCCTTCCTCGGCATCTGTCTCGGCCTGCAAATGCTCTTCGACACCGGCCTCGAAGACGGCGTACACCAGGGCCTTGGCGTCGTCGCCGGCACCTGCGTCCGCTTCGACGTCGACACGGTTTTCGGTCTGAAAGTCCCGCACATGGGCTGGAACCAGCTCCACATCGTCAACCCCTCGCCGCTCTATCGCGACCTGCCCCAAGGCGCCAACGTCTACTTCGTCCACGGCTACCACGTCGTCCCGACGGATAAGTCCGTCATCGCCACGACGACTGATTACGGCCGCCCCTTCGTCTCGAGTATCCGCCGCTCCAACCTGATGGCCACCCAGTTCCACCCGGAAAAGAGCCAGAAAGTCGGCCTGAAGATCCTCGACAATTTCGCGACGATCTGAAACGCTGGCAACCGGCCATCGCCCGCCGGTATAATACAGTTCGTCCTTGCTGCGAGGTCTTGTGTATATCACCAGGTGAGCTTGATATGTCAAAAGAAATCGAGATCAAGTGGTTTAACGAGCCGGAGGAGCACAACTATCCGGCCGCTCTGTCGTACTTGTCCCTCTTTTACGACCAGGCGAAGGCCACCAACTGTGTGGACGCATTGCGACAGTCCCCGATAACGAAGTTCAAAGCAAAGGACATTTTCAGGGCGTCCGGTTTGTCATTGCTCGGTATCAGCAATGCTCATGTCGAAAGAGATCGACAGAAAATAGAAGCGGGACGGGCGTTGTCGCCTCTCCTTCTGATCCGGGATTCCGCCAGCGGCAGAGTCATCATCGCGGACGGGTATCATCGGCTATGTGCCATCTACTCCTTCGATGAGGATGCCCTGATTTCGTGCAAAATCGCGTAGCGCCCGACATTGGGTAACATCCTCCATCCACGGACGACTGACTCACTGCCGCGGGTTTGCCCCTCTGCCGATGTCTTTCTACAATCCCCCCTTTTCCCACAGGATCGAGGACATGAGTAAACCGACCATCGACCAGCAGATCGAACAGCTTGGGCGCCGTAGCGAGCGGATTTTGCCCGAGGATCACCTCCGCAAGAAGCTTGAAGCCAGCGCCAAGACGGGCAAGCCCCTGCGCATCAAGTTCGGCATGGACCCCACCGCCCCCGATGTCACGCTCGGCCACGCCGTGCCCCTGAAGATCATCCGCCAGTTCCAGGACTGGGGTCATAAGGCCGTCATCATCATCGGCGACTACACGGCCCGCGTGGGCGATCCCTCCGGCCGGAATTCCACCCGGCCGATGCTCTCGGGCGAGGAGATCGACCGCAACGCCGTCACCTACCTCAACCAGATCACCATGATCCTGCGCTCCGACCCGGCGCTGCTCGAAGTGCGCCGCAACAGCGAGTGGCTCGGCAAGATGGACCTGCTGGACATCATCCGCCTGGCGGCCAAGAAGACGGTTGGCCAGATGCTGGAGCGCGACACGTTTGCCGAGCGATACAAGGCGGGCCGGCCGATTAGTATCCACGAGTTCATCTACCCGCTGCTGCAGGGATGGGACTCGGTCTGCATCGATGCGGACGTGGAGATGGGCGGCTCCGACCAGCTCTTTAACAATCTCGTCGGGCGCGAGTTACAGCAGGAAGCGGGCGGAGATGGCCAGTGCGTCATTGTGACTCCGCTGCTGGTGGGGCTGGACGGCGTGGAAAAGATGAGCAAAAGCAAGAAGAACTACATTGGCGTGACCGATCCGCCGAGCGGCAACGACGGCATGTTCGGTAAGACCATGAGCATTCCGGATACGCTGATGGACAACTACTACCAGTTGCTGACGGACGTTCCCGAGTCGCAGTACAAGGCCGACATTGCGAAGAATCCGCTAGGCGCGAAGATGGCGCTGGCGAGGTACATCATCAAATGGTTCCACGGTCCCGATGGCGCGGCCGCCGCCCAGGCCGACTGGGATCGCCGCCGAGCCGGCCAGGCGCCGGTGGACATGCCGCAGGTGCAGGTGGGCCCCGGCCCGCACAAGGTCGCGCCGCTGCTCGTGAAAGCCGGCCTGGCCGCGTCTAACTCCGAGGGCATCCGCAAGATCAAGGAAGGGGCCGTACAGATTGACGGTCAGAAAGTGTCCGACCCGCAACAGGAGATCGCGGTCACCGCGCCCGTCGTGCTGAAACTTGGGCGGAAGTTCGCCAGGGTGCTGCCGTAGGCGGAAAGGCGTAGGGTGGGTCCGCGACCCACCGGGATGGCTGGCCGGAACGCCGAATGCCGAAACCAGTTCCGTAGGATGGGCACTGCCCACCAAAGCGTACGCCGGCTCGCGACCCATCCCCACAAGCCTCTTCCAGCCCTGTTCCGGGGCGAAAGATATTAGCCCACGACGTAAGTCGTGGGAAAAATGTGGCGGAAGAAATCAACAGCCCCGGAGGGGCGAAAGAAACATTACGTGGCTCCACCGGGCCGCAGGAAACCTACGACTCCCGACCGCATTCCGGGCAGCGCGGCAGGCGCGGGCCGGTGGCCTCGGGCGTGGCGCGGAGAGGCTAAACACGCGGCGAAGACAGGCGCGGAAAAAGCGGAGGCTCACGCGAGGGATCGTACCCGATTAGACCATTCCGGCAATCGCCCGGTACGGAGGATATATGAGCCCGCCTGAATCCTTCAGCCGTTTAATCCATTCGATCTGAACCACAGAGAGCACAGAGACGCCCTTGAGTAATCAACGTCGTAGGCATCTCTGTGCTCTCTGTGGTTCATCGGTATGGATTCTTCTCCCCATCCGCGTCATCCGCGCTATCCATGGTTCCATTTCTGCGGCCGTCTTGATCGCCTCCCCCGCGCCACCGCTGCCCCGCCTCAATCCGCCCGCCATTCACCCCTGGCTCTTTCATTAAAACATTGTATTTGCATTAGTATTCTACTACTGTTATACTAGATACATTACCTAACAAAAGAGACTCATGACCGCCCCCATCCAAGCCCCTGAAAACGCGACCAGCGACGACATGTGCTCTGCTGCTACTGACCACGGACCACGGACCACTGACTCCGCGTCAGCGGCGCGAACCGCCGCCAACCGCCTCAACGCCCTCAAATCCACCGGCCCCCGTACCGCCGCCGGCAAAGCCAAATCCGCCCTCAACGCCCTCAAACACGGCCTCACCGCCCAATCCCCGCTCCTCCCCACCGAAAACCCCGCCGACTACAACCTCTTCGCCGAAGGCTACCTCGAAGAACTCAACCTCCAAGCCGTCGAGCAATTCAACCTCGCCCAGCAGCTCATCCTGACCTCCTGGAAGCTCAACCGCATTCCGCAAATCGAAGCCAAAGTCCTCGCCGAACACGAGAACCGCCACCCGCTCATCATCAA
>JBEKVL010000165.1:0-9955 GCA_049514055.1 Tepidisphaeraceae bacterium
TGGGGTGGTGAGAGAATTTCGGTTCTTGGCCCGGTCAACTGCCATTTCTCGAGGGCGGGTTGATTTGACCGGTTGCCGACTGTTTGTACGCCATCAGACATTCAATACCTCTTCAGCAGCTCCAGCAACTTCCGGTCGAGCTTGTGCCCCTCGAAGTTCTCGTACTGAACGTCGCTCCGCCCGCTGTCGAGCACACCGAACGCCCCGCGGAAATTCCACATCGCCCAGCCCATATCAGCCTGCTTCCACAAATCGAGATTGTCCTCGGCCCAGCGGAGAAATACGTCGTGCGGCGTCTTGTTGAACGCGCCCCATTCGCCCACCATTACGCCGATTCCTTTCGTCTGAGCCAACTGCCACGGCTTGACGTTCTCGCCGGCCAGCCACTGCTTGTCGCGCATGGGCACGCCCACGAACGGGCCGGCTTTGTCGGCCGGGGCGTAACGGAACGGAGCGGCCTTCTTATCCAGGCCCGCTTCCGTCGACAGACTGTTCTCCCGCGCCGCGCCCGCAGGCTTGAAGCCGATCTCCGACAGGTACACCCAGTCCCCCTCGATCATGCGGATCCGCACCTGCTTCGTTCCGGCCGGGATGGTCGCGGTGTAATCCCTGTCGTAAATGTTCTGGTACACCTTCCACTGCTCGGCGAAAACGACCTTCTTCCACTCCCCTTCGCCCGGCCCGGGCTTGAACGATTTCTGGTAGATCTGCTTGCCATCGGCATCGACAATCAGGTTGGCCTCCACCGACACGTTATCGACATGCAGACGAAGTTCCGTGGCCGCGGCGAACGGGCCGTCAACGACGATCACATGATTGCTCTCCGGCTTGCCCGGCCCGGCCAGGGTTCCCGGAATCCGCATCGGCATGGGCCACACCGGATACGGGTACTTCTCGCTCTGCACCCAGTTCGCCCCGTAGTGCGATATCTCCATGGGCGTGTACCCGCGGGCCGCCTGGGCGATGTGCAGGTCGGCCAGTTCGAGCACGGGAACCCGTCCCCATTCCAAACCATCGGAGATAATGAGCCGATCGGGGTCTTCCCGGCGGATGGCCGCGACCAGTTTGCGGATGGCGGCGACGAACAAGTCGCGTTTGATGTTGCCGGGCTCGTTGAGAAGATTGAAGCTGAGCCGCGTATTGGGAATCCCCTTGTAGCGTTTGGCGAAGGTCGCCCAGTGCAAGGCGCAAACCCGTTGCGTCTCGGGATCGGTCCAGAGGCTGGTTTTTTCGGGCGGCGTGTTGACGCAATACCCCGGCGCCCGGTGGAAATTGAGGGCGACGTGGATGTGGTGCTTGTTGCCCCATTCGACGGCCTGGTCGATGTCCTTGAATGCCTCCTCGTCGAACGTCTCCCAGTTCCCATCCTTGATCCAGCCGCGGTAATCCATCGGCAGCCGGACAAAGTTGAAGCCGAGTTTGGAGATGAGGCGGAAATCCTCTTCAAGGTACGGCTTGCTGTTCCGCCCGGCCACGAATTTCTCCAGCAGGTTGAAGCCGCGCCAGCGAGGCAACTTCTCCGCGCTGGTTGGGAGCCATGCGGCATTGTCGCCGGCCTGGGCGGCGACGAGTGGGGACAGGCACAGCGCGGCGAGCAGCGAAATGGCCGCGAAGGCACGGTGGAGTGGACGGGCGGAGAGTGGATATCGGTCGAGCATGGAGGGCATGTTATCTGGAATCGTCAATTTGGCCACGGGACTGCAGCCGGACGCATGGGATTCGACGGCGGCGAGGTTATAATATCCGCCGTGCCGTATGCCTACATCAGTAGATGTCCGTGAAGTTCGGCCTCATCGATCGGCGCTGACCATCGCGCTGGTATATGCCGTTGTGGCGGCGTTGTGGATTGTCCTCACCGACCGCGCGCTGCGCTGGATCTGGCCCGAGGCGGGGCCGGAGCTCCTCACTGAACTGTCGACGGCCAAGGGCTGGCTGTACGTGGCAGTCACGGCATCGCTCCTGTACGGGCTTGTTTACGCTCGCCTGCTGGCGCTGCAACGGTCGCAGGATGCGCTGCTGGAAAGCGAACTGCGGTTTCGCAAGTTCGTGGAAACCGCCTCGGAGGGCATCTGGCTGATCGATGCGTCAGGCCGGACGACCTTCATGAATCCGGAGATGTCACGGATGCTGGGTCGCTCGCAAGCCGAGGTCGCCAGGCTCGACACCGACACGCTGGTGGCCAGGGAACACGCCTCAGTCTGGCGGGAACTGCTCGCGGCGGCGGAGCCGGCCGAAGGCAAGGCTTCCAGGGACATCCTCTTTCGGCGAGCGGACGGCTCGGACCTGTGGGCCATCGTCAGCGTGGCGGCCACCAACCACGGGAACGATCACGGGCGGCTTATCGTGGTGACCGACGTGACGGCCCGGCGGAATGCCGAGGAACGGTTGCGGTGGGCCGGCCAGATGGAGGCCGTGGGCCGGCTGGCGAGATCGGTCGCCCACGATTTCAACAATGTTCTGGCGATCATCATGGGGTATGCGGATGCGATCGGCCGCTACCTGCCCGAGGGAGGCGAGGGGGCGCAGCGGCTGGACGAGATTCAGACCGCGGCGCAGCGCGGCGCGGATTTGGTCAGGCGATTGCTCGCATTTGCACGGATGCCTCAGGGCGAACGCAAACTGGTCAATCTCGGGCGGGCCATGCAGGAAATGCTGCCGATGCTGCGGCGGCTGGTCCCCTCGACAGTCAACGTGGAACTGAGCGTGAGTGACGAACCACCCATGGTGTTCGCAGACGCCGGCCGGCTGGAGCAGATCGTGGTGAACCTCGTGTTGAACGCCGCGGACGCCATGGCCATGGGTGGACGGATCGGCCTCGGCGTCGGGCATGCGACCGATGACCAGATCCCGGAGCTGGTTCCGCCCACCGGCAGGCGGTGCGTGCGCCTTCAGGTGCGGGATGAGGGCGTCGGCATGGACACGTTGACGCAAGCGAAAGCCTTCGACGCTTTCTTCACAACCAAACCCGAGCGAGGGACGGGGCTGGGGCTGTGGGTGGTCCAGGGCGTCGTCCGTGATTGCGGCGGGTGGATCGGCATCGATTCGGCAGTCGGGCGCGGGACCACGGTCAGCGTCTGGCTCCCGGCCGCCGAGTACGCCGGCGAGCAATTCCCGGTCGCCGAACCCGGGCGGGCCCCGTAGGACCGGCATTCCTGTCTGTGAGCCACCAGAGGTTCTTGCCCGTCGGCGACCGGACATTGCTTCGCCATGGAACATCGCGCCATCCCGGGCGTCAAAACCGATGGGGAGATTAGTTGTGGTGCGTGCGGCGGGCGCATTGATATACTGTTGTCGGTCGATAGTAATGTCAGGAGGCCCTATGAGCCGGGTCGATTCACATGTGGCGGCGGTGCGGCGGCGGTTGACGCTGGGCATCTACATCGAATGGCTGGCGATGGCGGCCTTCGTGCTGGCGGTGCTGGCGCTGCTGGTCATCCTGTCGGAGAAGATCGTGCATATCGCGCTGCCACCCCGGTTGATCTGGGTCGGCGTGGGCGCCGTGGCGGTTTCCGCCGGGATCATGTCGATCCTGCGGGCGCCGACTGCCGAGGCGGCTGCCGTGGCGATCGATGAACGACTTGGGCTAAAGGAGAAGTTCAGCACCGCCCTGAGCGTGAAGAGTTCGTCCGACCCGTTCGCGCGGGCGGTCGTGCTGGACGCGGAACGAACGGCCGGGGGCGTTCACCTTGCCGGGCGGTTTCCGCTGGAGTTCCCTCGCGCCGGCTACTGGTGCGCCGGAGCCGTGGTTCTGGCGCTGCTGGCGACGTGCATGCCCGAGGTCGATCTCTTCGGGCGCAAGAAGGCGCTCCAGGCCAGGCAGGAGCAGCAGGCGGCCATTGCCGTCAACGAACAGAGAGTCCGGGAGGCCATGGTTCGCCTCGAGCAGCTTCCCAAGATCGTGCAGCAGAGCGAGAGGGTGCAGTTGGCCAAACGCCAACTCGACGATTTCCTTAAGAATCCGACCCCCGACGGCGACGGGGCCAATATGCGCGTGATGGATGCGATGGGCAAGGCGGACGAGGCCATGCGCAACCACATCGCCGAGATGCAGAAGTTCGCCGATGCGCAGAAGACCTCGCAACTGCTCAAGTCGATGAACAATCCGCCGGTGGACGCCGAGGGCCCGGTGGCGAAAGTCGCCAGGGGGCTCAAGGACGGCGACCTCCAGGAATCGATGGACGAACTCAAGAAGCTGTCGGATAAGTTCCAGGAACTCGACAAGAAGGGACAGGAAGACGCGGCCAAGCAGATGCAGCAACTGGCCGACGCGCTCAACGCCGTCGCCAACGATCCGCGGGTGGCGCAGAAGATGCAGGACCAGCTCAAACAGATGGGCGTGAACCAGCAGCAGATCCAGCAGGCGCAACAGCTCGTGCAGCAGGCCGCCCAGGGCAATCAGCAGGCGCAGCAGCAACTGCAACAGATGCAGCAACAAATGCAGCAGCAGTTGGCCCAGCAGATGCAGCAGCAGGGCGCCGGCCAGCAGCAGATCCAGCAGATGCAGCAACAGATGCAGCAGGCCATGCAGAACGCCCAGCAGGCCGCCAACGCCCAGGCCCAGGCCCAGCAGATGGCCCAGGGCGCCCAGCAGATGGCCCAGGGCATGCAGCAGGCGTGCAAGAATGGCGGCGCGCAGCAGGGCGGCCAGGCCGGCCAGCAGATGGCCCAGGGCCAGCAGCAGATGCAGCAGCAACTACAGCAAATGCAGCAGATGCAGCAGGATCTGAAGAACGCCCAGAACGCCCAGCAGGGGTTGCAGCAGCAGATGGGCCAGTGCAACGGCGGGCAATGCCAGGGTCAGGGCCAGGGCCAGTGGAAGCCGGGCGATCAACAGGGAGGCGGCCAGCAACCCGGTGGCGGCGGCGCTCCACCGGGCTTTGCCGGCGACCAACCCAAGAATCTGGCAGCCTTTGCCGTGAAGAAAGAAAAATCCCCCTCGCAGGTGGACGAAAAGGGCCAGCATCTGGCCAGCGTGTTCGTCAAGGACAAGGCCGTCAATCCGGGCGAATCGAGGCTCCAGTTGGCCGAGGTCATCAAGGCGGGCAAGGCCAACGAAGGCGGCGACGTGGACGACTCCCGCGCCGACCGCCGCGCCCAGGAAGTGCAGAAGAAATATTTCCAGACCATTGAAGAGGAGACGAAGAAGTAAACGCTTTGATTGCGGCATCACCGCGAGCGGGTTGTCTTCTTCGGCTCGACCGCCAGGGCCTCCTTGACGATTCGTTCCAGTTTGCGGTGGTGGTCTCCTTTGGTCTGCGACAGGCACCACTCCAGGTGATGTCCCAGCGCCTTGAAGATCCGGTTGAGCATCCGGGGCGTATGGCCGATGCCGTTCTCCACGCGCGAGATCGCCGGTTGGCGCGAGCCGATCCGTTCGGCAAGTTGCCCCTGGTTCAGCCCGGCGTTGACGCGCGAATCGAAGATCAGTCTGGCGACCATGGCGTCGAGCGACAATCTCGCGTTCAGTTCCCGCAGCCTGCGAGCGTTGCCGAGTATCGGATCGAGCAGATCGACCCTGCTGCGCCAACTCACCGGGGTCATCTCCTGTTGTCGAGCAGTCGTGCGGTTGCGGCTTCTCATCATGTCGGCTCCTCTACCTGATGGGTTATCACGCTATTGTGCCGCAAAACCGCCGAAAATGACAGATGCCGGGCGGAGTTTTGATCCTTGAATCACTCGGGCCAGTCGGTATATTCCAAGGAGGTGTCATTGTTCGTGGTGCCTTGCCGGCGGGCCATGTGGGTTTGCCCCGTCTCTCCAAGTGACAGCTTGTATTGGCAACTGTATCGTTCTCGCATCCCAGGAGTAAACATGAACATCCGCATCGCCCCTCCTATGAGAACAACGATCGGTTGCGGTGTGTTGGTTGGCGTACTTGCCTGGCTGGCCTGCGCCGGCGCCTTCGCCGCTGAAGACGTCAACAAACTCTATACCAAGGGTTTCGGGGACAAAGACGCGGCCGTGCGGGCGGCACACAATCCGCAGAAATAAGGCCGTGGAAGTGGCGGGAAATCTGGCGGAGGCGGGGAAGTACGACCAGGCCATTGCCCTCTGCGCCAAGGCCAAGCCGACCACGCCCCTGCCGCCGGAAATCCGGGCGCAAATTGCGGATTGCCTCCAGTATCTCAAGGACCAGCAGACGATCGCCAGACGGATTGCGGAGTTGAAGGCCAAACTCACCATCACTCCGCGCGATTTGAATGTGTCCACGGAGTTGGTGCGGCTACTGGTGCTGAACCTGGACCGGCCCGCCGAGGCGGTCGAGTACCTGCCCGCGACGGGCGATGAGAAACTGCAAAAGTTCGTCCCGCTGGCGGCAAAGGATGTGGCCGCGCTCGGCGAAACCGAATTGATGGAGTTAGGCGACTGGTATCGCTCGGCAGCATCAAAGGCAGGCAAGCCGGGCGCTGCTGTTGTCTGGAGCCGGGCGAAAGGGTGTTACCAGCGATTTCTCCAGGTTCACGCGAAACAGGACGCCGAACATCTGAACGCAAAACGGACGCTCAAGGACGCGGACGCCGAACTGGCCAAGCTTCCGGCCCAGTTCAAATCACCCCGCGGGCAGGCCAGGCGTGTCGATCTTCTTGTTTCCGTCAATCCTGCCGATGGCCTGAAGGCGTTCAACGTCACCGGCAACGCCAAGATCAAATTGACGCATCGCGCAATGCCGAAGTCAAGATCGATGGCAAGACGGTTTTCAGCCAGGTCGTACCGACGGAGACGCCGCTGAAGGGGCATGTGGTTCTGTCAGGCGGCAGGGGACATGTGGTGTACAAGCGTTGTGTGGTCACGGCGGCGGCGACCGACTAGCACTGCAAAGGACTCACACATCCTCCAAGCGCCATACACTGGGCGCAAAAAGAAAAAACGCCGGGGGGCTCGGCCCGGCGTTAGGAGGAGGGAATGGAGAGTGAGTCGTCTGACTGCGGGTGGGTGTTGGTGTCACCGGCAATCAGTTGTGTTGGCTCAAAGGTATTACGCAATCACCGTGCCAGAAACGCCAGCAGCGGCTGCGGAGACACGCGGATTTCTCTAAACAACTTACGCTAATGGAGTTAGGACGCACGTCGATCTATGGTCCGCGGCTCATGGCACGGTGACACTCCCCTGCCCGCATCTGCCACGATGTGTGCCAGTGAGCCAACTTGGCACCGTGCCTCTGCCCGTTGCTTTTGTTCGCCCGATTTCGATCATACGGGCAATGTCGCAAATGGAAGTTTCCGGCCGCAATCTCGCCCGGGCTTATCAGGCCGCCCGTATCATCTGCGGCCGGCACGCCCGCAGCTTCTATTTCGCATCCTTCTTTCTGCCGCAACCCAAGCGTAACCATGCTTATGCGGTCTACGCCTTTTGCCGGCTGATGGATGATGCGATTGACGTGCCGATCACGGGTTCCTGCTGCGAGGGGGAATTGGACCGGCGCTTTGACCTGCTGCGGCAACGGCTGGATGACATCTACGCCGGCCGGCTGGCCGAGCCGGGCGACGATGAAGCCTCCCTGGCGCTCCATGCGTTTGCCCACACGGTCGAGTGCTGTGCGATTCCGATGCATCACTTCCTCGACCTGGCCGAGGGATGCAGGATGGACCTCACGATCACGCGCTATGCGACCTGGGCGGATCTGGAGCGGTACTGCTATCTCGTGGCCGGGGTGGTGGGGCTGATCATGTGCCGGGTGTTCGACCTGCGGCGCGAAGAGGCACAAAAGCAGGCCGTCACCATGGGCAATGCCATGCAACTCACGAACATCCTGCGCGATGTGAAGGAGGACTGGAATCGCGGGCGAATTTATCTGCCCAAGGAGGACCTCGACCGGTTCGGATGCACCGAGCGGGATATTGCGGCCGGTGTGGTGACGGATGGTTTCCGCAAACTGATGCGGTTTGAGATCGAGCGGGCACGCGCGCTGTATCACGCGGGGGCCGAAGGATTGTGCCACCTGCCTAGCGACGGTTCGCGGTTCACAGCCAGCGCGATGGCCGTGATCTACAGTGGGATTCTCGATGCAATCGAGCGGCTGCACTGCGATGTGTTCTCCGCGCGAGCACATCTCAAGACTTGGCAGAAGATCCTGCGGCTGCCGCGGGCGATGCGGCTGTGCCGCCGCGAGAACGGCGAGCCGTTGCCGCGGGTTTTTGAATGAGGCGTCGAGGGTCTCAGCGGTTACGACGGAATATCCCCAGTCCGCGATTCAGCATCGAGCCAAACCAGTTTGGAGTGGGCGTTGGCGCTGGGGCTGGGGCTGGAGCCGGCGCGGGGTTCGAGTCTGGGGTCCGGGCTGGGGGTGGAACTGGCGGTGGAACCGGCACTGGATTTGCCTCCGGCTGTGGTATCTGTCGAACTGGCGGCGGGCCGTCCACGCAGCAGAGCCGGAATCCGATGTTGGGGCAGGCGCAACGATCGACTCGGTGCGAGTTCCGGAACGAAACTGTCACCGCCTCGGCGCAGTCTGCCCAGGAACCGCCGCGCAACACCTTTTCGATTCCTTCCGCCGGCCCGGCCGGATCGCGGCGCTCGCAGCGGCCGTAGTAGCCCGCGTCGTACCAGTCTTGCGTCCACTCCCAGACACCGCCGCACATGCCGTACAGGCCGTAGGCGTTGGGCGGGAACTGCCGCGGCCGCCGAATCGAGAACTCATCGAACCGGTCAAAATCACACCGGGTCGCATCCGGAGGATCGTTTCCCCAACTGTACTGGGCTCCGATCAGGCCGCCCCGGGCGGCTTTCTCCCATTCGGCCTCGGTGGGAAGTAGAAACCACCGATTGGGATACAGTGTATTCAAACGATGGCACAACAGCCCTGCGTCCGTCCAGGACGCGGCCACCATCGGCTTCTGGGCATATTGCCACGGCTCGTCCGGCTGGTCGCGCGGGATCTCGCCGAACATCTGGCGCGACGTGGTGATCTTGCCCGCGCCATCGCGCCACTGCGCGTCGGGATCGTGGGCGTGCCAGCCGCGGGCGCGCAGGGTGTGGTCTTCGCAATACTGAAGGCGAATCTTGTTCGTGTTGTACAGCAGAAAACGGGCATCGCCGTCCGGCGTTTCGGCCGGACTTCCGGCTGGCGGCGGCTGCCATCCCATCAGCCGGCAATAGAGCGACCAACTGACCGGCGTCGAACTGATCCAGCAGTGGCCAACCCGCACGGCATGAACCGGCTGTGCATCCGCATCGCCGGCCTCCGATCCCATCAGGAATGAACCTCCCGGCACGTAGCGAAACTCGATCCCGTCCACTTCCATGGCCAATTCATCCAGCAACCGGCCGCGTGTGGCGGCGATCGCCGCGTCATTCGGCGCCAGTCCAAAGGCACGGTCCAGGGCGGTGGTGGCAAGATGAAGCTGGCCCTCCTGTTGAAGTTCCAGCGCCAGGCCTGCAAAACGCTCCGCCCGCCCGTCCGATCCGCACGATGACAGCAGCGACTCAATCGACATGTCGGCCATGTGCCGCCTCCTCTATGCCAGCTTCTGACGACTCGGCCATGCACCAGGGATCGGGCGCATTCCAGTTTGCTTCCTCCGTCCAAGCCAGGGCTCGCGCCCGGCAACCGCCACCACATTGGATGAAATGCTCGCAAGCCGCGCAGCGGGGACTGCCCGCAAGTGAACGGATACGCTGGAAGCCCTCGCTGTCGTGCCAGATGTCGGGCAGCGATCTCTCGCGGATGTTCCCGGAACATGCAGATGGCCCCAGGAAGCTACACGGCGAGACATCGCCCCGGGCCGACACCGAGCAGACCGAGTTGCCCGCACCGCATCCGAAGTTCGGCGAGATCACGGATTGACGGCCGTCGCGCGACTGCGGACTCCAGGGGTGGACGTCGCAGACGGTTCCCTCTCCGGCCGTCTCGAAGCACTCGAGCTGAGCCATGGCCCGGCGGTATTGTGCAAATGTGGGCGCGAGTTGCCGGTCGCTCAGGGCGCGCCCGGCCGGGTAGAGCGGCCGGAAAACCGCG
>JBEKVL010000166.1:0-9947 GCA_049514055.1 Tepidisphaeraceae bacterium
CGCTCGGGGGACCTTTGGGGGTCGTATGGGGGTCGTATGGGGGTCGTTTTGGGGTCGTTTGGGGGATGGTTTGGGGTCGCTTTGGGGACGCTTCTTCCACTCCATTTACAATCCAGAATTGAACTTAACTATATGTAATTAATATACTTACACAAAATATCTCCAGGTTCCTACGCGTCCCAACACACATTTCTCGCGTCCCCCCACCATAACACCCACCCCGCCTCACTACGGACCACGGACCACTGACTAACGACTCAAATCAAATCGGACGTATTTGTCGTTTTATCCCTTGCCCTTCCGGGCTTCGCGCCGTAACCTGCTCGCCCTAGGAGAAAACAAGCTATGTCCAACTCAATCCAGGTCAACGCGAATAAGCAGGATCCCTCACACGATGTCTTCAGCGGCAAGAACCCGCTCGATGCCATCTTCCACGCCAAGAACGTCGCCGTCATCGGCGCCACCGAAAAGGCAGGCGCCGTCGGCCGCACCGTTCTCTGGAACCTCATCTCCAGCCCCTTCGGCGGCACGGTGTTCCCCGTGAACCCCACCCGCCCCAGCGTGCTGGGCATCAAAGCCTATCCGAGCATCGCCGATATCCCGGCCCAGGTCGACCTCGTCGTCGTCTGCACACCGGCCCAGACCGTGCCGGGCATCATCAAGCAGGCCGTCGAAGCAGGTGTGCCTGGCGCGGTGGTCATCACCGCGGGATTCTCCGAACTCGGCGAGGAGGGCAAGAAACTCGCCGACCAGATTCTCGTCGAGGCCCGCAAAGGCAACATGCGTCTGATTGGCCCCAACTGCCTGGGCATCATCAACCCCATCACCGGCATCAACGCCTCGTTCTCCGCCGGCACGCCCAAATCCGGCAGCCTCGCCTTCATCAGCCAGTCGGGCGCCCTGGCCACCGCCGTGCTCGACTGGGCGTTCCGGGAACAGGTCGGCTTCAGCGCCGTCGTCTCCGTCGGCGCCATGCTCGACGTCAACTGGGGCGACCTCATCGACTACTTCGGCAACGACCCCCGCACCCAGTCCATCGTCCTCTACATGGAGTCCATCGGCAACGCCCAGGCCTTCCTCTCGGCCGCCCGTGAAGTCTCGCTGACCAAGCCGATCATCGTCATCAAGGCCGGCCGCACCGCTGCCGCCGCCAAGGCCGCCGCGTCCCACACCGGCTCCATGACCGGCTCCGACAGCGTGCTCGACGCCGCCTTCGACCGCGTCGGCGTGTTGCGTGTCAACTCCATCAGTGAACTGTTCGCCATGGCCCACACCCTGGCCAAGCAGCCCCGTCCCAAGGGCCCGAACCTCACCATCGTCACCAACGCCGGCGGCCCGGGCGTGCTGGCTACCGACGAACTCGTCCAGAGCGGCGGCGAACTGACCGAACTCTCCAAAGTCGCCTTCGACGCCCTCAACGGTTTCCTGCCCGCGCCCTGGAGCCACAACAACCCCGTCGATGTTCTCGGCGACGCCGGCGCCGACCGCTATGCCAAGGCCCTGGAGATCTGCGCCAAGGATGAAAACGCCGACGGCGTGCTCGTCATCCTCACCCCCCAGGACATGACCGACCCCACCGGCACCGCCGAGGCCCTCAAGCCCTACGCCAAGATCGAGGGCAAGCCCGTCCTGGCAAGCTGGATGGGCGGCCCGTTCGTCAGGGCCGGCACCGAAATCCTCACCCGCGCCGGCATCCCCAACTTCGAATACCCCGACACCGCGGCGCAGGCATTCTGTTACATGGTCAAGTACGCCGAGAACCTCAAGGCCCTCTACGAAACCCCCGAGGCTTTTCCCGAAGATACCGGAATCGACCGCAAGGCCGCCGGAAAGATCATTGCCGACGTTCGCGCCAGCGGCCGGACCATTCTCACGGAATACGAGTCCAAGAAACTGCTCGCCTCGTATGGCATCCCGACGGTGCCGACCGAGATCGCCGTCACCGAGGCCGACGCCGTCGCCGCCGCCAGGAAGATCGGCTTCCCGGTCGTCATCAAGCTCCACTCGTTCACCATCACCCACAAGACCGAAGTCGGCGGCGTGAAGCTCAATCTCAAGGACGAGGCCGCCGTCAGGGAAGCCTTCAACCAGATCAAGACCGGCGTGGCCAACCACAAGGACTGGGGCCCGAAGCACTTCCAGGGCGTGACGGTTCAGCCCTTCGCCAAGTTCGAGGGCTATGAAGTCATCATCGGCAGCTCCATCGACAGCCAGCTCGGCCCGGTCATGCTCTTCGGCTCCGGCGGACAGCTCGTCGAAGTCTATCAGGATTCGGCCCTGGCCCTGCCCCCGCTCAATGCCACACTCGCCCGCCGGCTGATGTCCAAGACCAAAATATACAAGGCGCTCAAGGGCGTCCGCGGCCGCAAACCCGTGAACATGGTCGAGCTCGAGCAACTGCTGATGCGCTTCAGCGAACTGATCACCGAGCAGCGCTGGATCAAGGAACTGGACATCAACCCGCTGCTGGCTTCACCCGAGAAGCTCATCGCCCTCGATGCCCGCGTCGTGATCTTCGACAAGGACACGCCCGAGGACAAGCTCCCCACGCCGGCGATCCGGCCATATCCGCTTCAGTATGTCCGCAACTGGAGGATGAAAGACGGCACCCCGCTGGTCATCCGCCCCATCCGCCCCGAAGACGAGCCGCTGATGATTGCCTTCCACCAGACGCTGTCCGAACGTTCGGTGCGCATGCGCTACTTCCAACCCCTGAAGCTGAGCCAGCGCACCACGCACGAGCGGCTCGTGAAGGTCTGCTTCAACGACTACAACCGTGAAATGGCGCTGGTGGCCCATCACACCGACCCCAAGACCGGCAAGGAAGAGATCATCGGCGTCGGCCGGCTCAGCCGCGTGCATGGCACGACCGGTTCCGAGTTCGCCGTGGTCATCAACGACGCCTGGCAGAACAAGGGCCTGGGCACGCAGTTCCTGACCATGCTGGTGGAGATCGCCCGCGCCGAGAAACTCTCGCGCGTGACGGCCGGCATCCTGCCCGAGAACATCGAGATGCAGCGTGTGTGCGAGAAGGTCGGCTTCAAACTCAAGCGGATGATGGACGAGCCGCTGGTGAAGGCCGAGATCATCCCCTGATCGGCTATTGTCGCAGAATATCCGGGCCGGATCGGCTGACCGCCGATCCGGCCCGTGCTCTTGTGCTCCCCACCGGGTGCCGCCAGAGTAGAGTGATGGAGGCCGGCACGGACGTGGATCGGTCGCCGCTAAAACGTTGTTTTTATTAGACATCAGCCGGAAACAGCGGGATTCTGAAACCGGTTCTGCGGCACCACGTCTATGGATATATGGAGTTATACTTATTGCTGGATATCATCCTCAAGATATCATGCAAAGCAGCGGCCTGCGCTGTCTGTGTCGTTGCCCGAACACTCCACCGGATGTCCTTGGGTTGACAGGCCCGAAATCAGTCAGCAGCCCGCGGCGCGATCCGTCTCAATGCCACGGACGTTGCTGTGAGTGTTTCGCGAACGGCGTGTTCGCCCGTTCGCCAGTATCTGCCCGGCGAGGTTGAGAAGCGGCACCTGGTGAAGGCATGCCTGGAAGATACGCAATCGTTGCCGAGAGGTTGGCCATGAGTGTGTTCGCAGACAACGTGGACGCTCAGAAACGTCGGATCTCCGAAATGCAGGAGCGCATACTCCAGCTCGAAGAAAAGACGGCCGGGCAGGCCCGTGAACTGTGCCAACTGCGTCAGGCGATCGACCTTGTCACGAGCACCAATTGTGGTCTGCCCGTTGCCGTCTACCGGGTGGAGAGGCTCGCCCCGGGTCGCAGCGAGGTCAGGTACCTGAGCGACGGCATCTTGCGGCTGACCGGATATCCGCCGGAAGATTTTGCGGCGGATTATGAGGGTTGCATGCGCAAGATCCATGGCGGCGGCCTGGCCGCCTTTCGCGAAGGCATGGAGGCCGCGATGGCACGGGGCGAGCCCCTCCAGCGCGAAGCCGAGATCACCGCCGCAAACGGAGAGAAGAAATGGGTCTGGGAACAGGCCCTGCCGGAGCGGCGGCCGGACGGAACCACCGTCATGAATGGCGTGATCATCGACATCACTGAGCGCAAGCGCGCCCAGATCGCACTCCAGAACAGGCGGGATGCGGACAACAACGAACTCAAGAAGGCCCTGGCCGCGTTGCAGCAGTCCGAGAGGCTGGCCGCCATCGGGACTTTCGCGGCCGGTATTGCACACGAGATCAACAACCCCGTCGGCGCCATCCTCCTGGCGGCCAGATTGGGCAGCGAGTGCATCGGCATCCCGGATCGCCGGCAGGTTCTGGCCGATTGCCTCGAGCAGATTGCCGCGGATGCCAGGCGGTGCGGCAACATCGTGACGAGCCTTCTTCGCATGGCACGTCGCGAGAGTACGGCAAAGGCCGCCGCCGACGTTAATAAGGCGGTTCGCGCTGCGTGTGATCTGATACGCACCTATGCCGACGTCAACCAGATTTCCGTTGACGTCACCCTCGGGCGCGATCTCCGGCCGGTGGCCATGAACATGCTCGAGATCGAACACGCGATACTGAACCTTCTGCGCAACGCCATTCAAGCATCCTCGCCTGGAAGCCGCGTACACATTGCCACGGAGGCCGTCTCCGGGAATATCCGGATCGTCGTCGCCGATCGTGGCCGGGGCATGAGCGAGGAAGACGTCCGCCGGGTTTTCGATCCGCTGTTCAGCACCCGCCAGGGCGCCGGCGGGACCGGGCTGGGGATGTGCCTGGCCAGCGCGATAGTCACCGATCACGGCGGCAGCATCGACGTTCGGAGCCGCAGGGACTTCGGGACGGTCGTCACTATCAGTCTGCCGGCGCTGACGGAAGGGAGCGGCCCGCCATGAAAGTCTTGATTGTCGATGACGAGGCGAGCTATCTGCGTCTTCTTTCCATGCTTCTGACGGCCGCGGGGCATGAAGTGCATACCGCGTCCGACGCGGCGGCGTGCCTTGATGTGGCCGCCCGAATCCATCCATCCGTGGTAGTGCTGGATCGGATGCTTGGCGATCGCGTCAAAGGCGAAGATCTGATCGAGACGCTCCGGAGCCAGGGGCTGCGATTCCAGGCCATCTTGATGTCGGGCTATCCTCAGTGGGAAGCCGGCAGTGCCGATACGGGAGTGTTCGGCTATCTCTCCAAACCATTTGAGCCGGAGGAATTGCGTCGAGTCGTGGAGGAGGCTGGAAAGCGGGAAATGGACTGAGAAACCTCAAAACGCCGGTCGGGGATGTGGAGTCAGGCCCAATGGCAAACGATACGGTGTTTATTGTTGACGATGATCCCTCAATGCAGCGCGTACTGGGCTCCCTTCTGTCCGCGCGGGGCTATGCTGTCGAGCAGCACACGCGGGGCGAAGAGTTCCTGGATCACTATCGCAGGCGTGAACCCACCGGCTGCCTTCTCCTGGATCTATGCATGCCGGATGTTCATGGACTGGAGCTGCAGTCTCAATTGCAGGCGATGGGCTGGGTGTTGCCCGTGATCATCCTGACGGCGGCCGGGACGATCGAATCCGCCGTGACGGCGACGAAGAACGGTGCATACGGATTCCTTGAGAAACCCGTTGAACCGGACGATCTCCTGGACCAGATTCGCGGGGCCACCGAGCTGGGAGGCCGCCTGCGCGCCGAGCGGGACGAGAGAACCGCCTCGCAGGATCGCATTGCGCGGCTGAGTCCTCGCGAACGGGAAGTCCTCGACCTGGTTGTGGGCGGGATGAGCAGCAAGGAAACCGCGCGACACTTGTGCCTGAGCGTGAAGACAGTTCAAGTTCATCGCGAGCACATCATGCGCAAGCTTCACGTCGAAGGAGTGGCCAATCTCGTGCGGTTGGCGATCCTTGCCGGTCAGGGCGGTCGTTCGCCCCTCACGCAGCCCTCGATCGGTGAGAACGGGCCGGCGTTGACTCGTCCCGCCGACCACCAGGCCGGTTCTTGCGATGAGGCCGGCTGAGGCACGCCTTGCCGTGCCTGGGGGGCGGAAGGCCCAAGCATAGGCTCTTCTCCTTACGCACGAAAGTGCTCCGCGCGCCGATATATCGTATGTTAGCGATGGCTTCGACTGAACGGCAATTCTGGTTTGCATGTGCCATTGCCCACGGCTGCGCGATTCCTGTTGGCCCAATGCCGGATTGACCGGCAGGCGCCGGGAGCAGTGCGGCGGTTCTGACGGAAGCAGCCCGATCCCGACTGGGTCACACACCTCGTAACACTCCTCCCCGACCAGGTTGCGAGTTGACCCGGTTTCACAAGCGCGCCACCGACAGGGATGTCGGTGGTGCGTTTTTTGTTGGACATCGTATTGTCCTGATGTAGAGTCGGTCGGGGTTCCATCCTCCACCCGATCGACGGCGAGTTCGGCGGTCTCCGGAAAAGGCGCGCAAATTATGGACTAATCCCTATTACGGGGCGTGGGCGTGGACCCGATCCAAGGGGTGACCCGGCCAGACACTGATGCACGACCTGCGACGGGCGAACCGCAAGCCGCCTGCGAAAACGACCGCAATGAGTACCGCGACACTGCAGTGATCGTGGCACTGGACTCCGCGGCCGCAGAGGCGTCATCGTCGGTGCCATGACTGGAATGAGCAAGAGCTTCAGAACAGAACGAACACACACTCTCAAGAAAGGAACACGCCATGACAATGACGATTGGAAAACGCATCACGCTCGGGTTTGCCGCAGTGATTCTGATTACGGGCGGACTCGGCATCTTCACCTACACGCGCCTGGTCGCAATCCAGGGCCTGACGAACAAGATCGCCGGGGACTGCCTGCCCGGAGCGATCAACAGCGGCAAGGCCGAGTCGCAGGTGCGGCGCGGGATGGTGTTGGTGGTTCGACACGTTATTTCCGAGGATAAGCAGGCAATCGAGAGACTGGACGCCGACATCAAGAACAATGGCGAAGAACTGGACAAGACTCTCAAACAGTATGAAGATTCGATCACCACCGACGAGGATCGGCGGCTCTTCGATGCCGTCGCGGGACCCAGGGAATCGTTCCGCCAGCACCGGGCCGAAGTCCTGAAGCTGAGCCGGGAACTGAAGAACAAAGAAGCGATTGCTGAGATTGAGCAGCATCTGACGCCTGCCTATCTCGCCTATGCGGACAAGGTCTCGGCGCTCACGGAGTTCAACAGGAAAACCGGCACAGAGGCCGGAACCCAGGCGGCATCAACGGTCGGCACCGCCAAAACGGGCATCGTTATGGCACTGGGCGCGGCAATAACCATAGGTTTCGTACTCGCCTTCCTGATCGTCCACGGCGTGAACAAGGCGCTCAACCGCATGGCTAGCGCGCTTGGCGAAGGTTCGGAACAGGTGGCGTCGGCCTCGACCCAGGTGTCCAGCTCCAGTCAGTCGCTGGCACAGGGCGCCAGCGAACAGGCGGCCGCCCTGGAAGAAACCACGTCGTCGCTGGAGGAGATGTCCAGCATGACCAAAAAGAACGCGGAGACGGCCCAGCAGGCCAACTCGCTTTCTTCCGAGGCCCAGCAGGCTGCCAGCAACGGCAACCAGGCCATGCAGAAGATGGGCACGGCCATCAAAGCGATCGAAAAGAGCGCCGGCGAAACCGCCAAGATCATCAAGGTGATCGACGAGATCGCCTTCCAGACCAACCTGCTGGCCCTCAATGCCGCCGTCGAGGCGGCCCGGGCCGGGGAGGCCGGCAAGGGCTTTGCCGTGGTCGCCGAGGAAGTGCGTAACCTCGCGATGCGTAGCGCCGAGGCCGCCAAGAACACGGCGTCGCTTATCGAAGAGTCGGTCAACAACGCCAAGAACGGCGTGGCGATCTCCGGCGAGGTTGCCCAGGTTCTGGAGAACATCACGGCCTCGAATACGAAGGTGGCCTCCCTGGTCGGCGAGATCGCCGCTGCTTCCAACGAGCAGGCCCAGGGCATCGCCCAGGTCAACACCGCCATCGGGCAGATGGACAAGGTCACCCAGTCCACGGCCGCCAACGCCGAGGAATCCGCATCGGCGTCGGAGGAATTGTCAGGCCAGGCCGATCAGTTGCGCGCCATGGTGCGCGAACTGCTGGTCCTGGTCGGCGGCACCAGTAATGCTGCCGGCCCGGCAGGCGGTGAAATGGTGGCGCGGACCCCTTCGGATCACGGCGCGTTCCACGCAGGCGGGCAGACGTCGGCGCGGAAGTGCGTCACGGGAGCGTCCAAGGCATCGGCCGGCCACGCGTTTCCGCTGAATGAGGCCGAGAAGCACGGCAACAAGACGAACTTCTCCGAGTTCAGCAAGGCCGCGTAGCGGGTGCATCATGGTGCCGGGCCAACTCCAGTCGCGCTCTTTCTCCCGATCGGCCGCACGGAGCGCCCGGCACTGTTATTCGTCTTTCATCGTGTTGGGAGATTGAGGCGAACCTCGATCGCGTGCGTGAAACCATCGAACTCGGGGACGACCTGCAACGGAGTCATCAGAACATGTCTACCATCAACATACTGGGGATGTCCGAGGCTTCCCGGCGTAACCTGATCCGGCAAGCCGGTCGAGAGTTGGCCGGGGGCGATGATCGCCTGGCCAGGCAGTTGGCCGTCGCAGCCGGCCGACAGTTCGCGGTCCAGACGAGGCACATCGCAGACGAGGTCCTGACCCGGCTGGAGGCGCTCCGGCGGTCGCTGGTCCGCCCGCAATGAAGGTTCGGTGTCGTGCCCGTCGTGGCTGGTTGCCGTCGGCATCAACGACGCCTGACAAAACAAGGGTCTGGGCACGCAGATCCTGACTCCACTGCTGGAGGAGGTACAATGCAGCCCGCGCGGCCGACGTGAGGCTCGAACTGGCGCGTGCGCCGCAATTTCGCCATAGGTGGTTGGAACCATGAGACATTCTCCGTTGTGCCGGTGTGTTGTCCTGATTGCGGCCATATTCTGCGGCCGATCCGTGTTCGCTGTCGAGGTGGGCGATCCGGCGCAGCCGGCCGTTTTGCCGCAGGCGATCCTGGACGCGTACCAGGCCGGCGCCCGCGAGATCACGATCCGTCCGGGCACGTATCTGCTGCCAGCGACGGGAAAGGACACAATCCTTTGTGAGCAATGGCGCGATGCGACGATTACCGCCAGGGGCTGCACACTGATATTCCAGGAGTTGCGGCAACGGCCGGTTCGTTTCCATCGCTGCAACAACGTGACGTTCAGGGGCGGCACGCTGCGGTTCGTTTCACATGCCTGCTCACAAGGGCGGATCAAAGCCATCGGCAGCAACGCGGATGGTAACTATGTGGACTGGCAGATCGACGCCGGCTATCCGAGCGAATTCAAGGAACTCGGCAAGACGCTCAACCTCATCGACCAGCGTACGCGGTTGATCAAAGCCGGCACTTCCGATATCGGATACAAAGCGGCCGAGACGCTGGGACCGGGGCTCTATCGGCTGCAGTTCGGCAAGAATCTGCCGCCGAATATCGCGGTCAACGACTGGTTCGTCACGCGCTATTCCGGGGGGGCGATCATCGTCCATCTCGACAACTCCGAGAACATCACCGTGCAGGATGTCGTCTGCCAGAACGGCGGATTCGGCACTTTTTTCGAGACTGGTGGCAGTTCGAACCACTTCATCGGGTGCAAGGTGACATTCGGGCCGAAGCCCGACGGGGCGACGGAAATGCCGCTCGTCTCCTGCGGCGCTGATGGGTTTCATTCGGTCAACACCACCATCGGGCCGGAGGTCCGCGACTGCGTGTTCGAGGGCGTGTTTCTCGACGACTGCATCGCCATCCACGGCACGTTCCAGGCCGTGGCCAGCGTCGCGGGCAACATCGTCACCTTCGACGGCAAGGGCGATGGCGGATTCGCGGTGGGGGATCCGGTGCGGTTCTCCGACAAGAACGGCTTCTTCGCCCAGGCCAGGTGCGTCGATTTGCAGCGGACGGGCGGGGCGAATCGCCAGGTGCGGGTGACGCTCGACCAGGATATCAAGGTTCC
>JBEKVL010000167.1:0-9938 GCA_049514055.1 Tepidisphaeraceae bacterium
GGAGATTCCTGTTCCAGAAGAGCCTCGGCAGGACGGCCGAAATACTGCCCCTGGCCAACAAGGTCTACGCCGCCAAGTCCGGTTCAGCCGCCTCGGAGGTCATGATGTCGGTGGCCTGCTACCTGGCGGACCCGTTCACGCCGGAGCAGCGGGCCGCTGCCTGGGCGCTGGCGGAGAAAATCGATCCCGACCGTGAAATCCGTAAACGCCGCGATCCAAACGTCGCCGCCGATTCCTTCAGCAACTATGCGGCCGCCGTTCTCTTCGCCCGCAAGGCCGCCTCGCGGCCCCTTGAAGAGATCGTCGTAACTCGCGTTCTCGTGGGGCAACTCGATCATCTCGGCCTCATCTTCGACTCACTTTCGCTGCTTCTGAAGATCGATCCGGCGACCGCTGATCCCTGGGTCCGCGGTCCGCTGATCCTGCGCCTCTGGGAATGCAATCGTTTTGCCGAGGTCAACAAGAGGCTCGCGGATCTTCCGCCGCAGACGAAGACCCCCGAGGCCATCGAGCTTTCGGCGATTCATGCCATCTGCCTCGTGCAGGCGGGAAAGGCCGCCGAGGCTGCCGCGATCGCCGACCAGTTGGCTCAGATGAAGGGCAACAAGATCGCGGCGGCGTGGGAGGTAATCCTGCGCTTGCAGTACCTCGGCGCCACCGGCGATCTGTCGAAGCTCGTCCATACCGTGAAGGAGGCAATCGATTCCAGCCGCGAGCGGGCCTGGCCGTACCTTTGGGCTTCACTGGGCGAGGCGTATTCGGCTCTCGGCGAGCGCGATCTCGCAGTGCATGCGTTCACCCGATCGCGCGAAAGCGCCCCATTCTGGTTCGTCCCCCGGTTGCGGCTTTCGCGGCTCTTGCTGGAAACGGGGCAACTGGAAGCGGCCGCCGCCGAAGCCGAGGCGGCGCGGATGGTGTTGCCTCATCCACTCACGCAGGGCAACTATCTTGTCGTTGCCGCTTCCAGGACGCCGGTGGGACAACCCGTCGATCCCGCGATCGTCAGGCAGGTCACCGAACTCCAGAAACAGTATCCCGGTGATGAGGCTACGCTGCCCCTGTACGTCCATATTCTCGTTCAGGCCCAACAGAAAGACGAGGCCCGGAAGGTCCTGCGCGAGGCCCTGGCCAAGGAACAACCCCTTTCCGCGGCGAGTCTGATCGGGCTGGCTGCCGCCAGCCGCAGGTCGGACCTTGGTGTCGAGAATGATTGCATTGATTTGGCCATCAAGAAGTATGGCCTGACGCCGGAACTTGCCGTGACCCAGGCGGCGATGCTCGGGTCCGCGGAGAAGCCCGCGAATATGATCGCTCTTTACCAGAAGGCCCGCGAGAAGGGAGCCGGGCCGGAGAACGAGATTGCCTGGCGCCTCGGGTGGGCACGCCTGCTGGAAACTCTCCGCGATGCCGGTGCTGTCAAGGCCTGGGCCGAACTCGGCGATGATCCATCACTCAAGGGCAATATCGTGGTCCAGAAGGCCGTCCTCGGTTCGCCGGTGGCGCGATCCGATCGTGCCCTCGTCGATCGCACGATTGAACGGCTGAAGGCTATCACCGGTGATGATGCGGCCGTGTGGCGGGAGGCGCGGGCACGCAGCCTGTTGCAGGACAAGACGCCGGCATCTGCCGCACAAGCCCGTCAACTCCTCGATGAAACCATCCGCATTGCACCGGCGAGCGCCGATGCGCATCTCCTGCTGGGGGCGTTGCTGGAGAGCCAGGGCGAGCTGGACGGCGCGTTAAAGAGCTTCTCCGAGGCCGCACGCCTCCGTCCCAGCCCTTCTCTGACGCTCCAGATGGCCCGCCTGCAGATGCAACGCTCCGATTTTGCCGGCGTCCGCGAACTGCTGGGCGGCCTGCACGCGGCCCAGTTGGACCCGACGCAGCAGATACAGATGGCGATGTTGTACACGCAACTCGGGGATGTCAAGGGGGCCACCGCGATTGTCAAGGAACTCGGCGATATTCCCACGGACCCGGCGGCCGGAATCTTCCTCGTCCAGCTCGACCGGGCAAACGGGAACCTGGAAAGGGCCGAGACCCGTCTTGGGGAGCTGTTGAAGAATCCGAGCCTTCCGGTCATCGCCGCGGCGGCCGATTTCTACGCGGCGTCCGGACAGATGGACCGGGCTCGGGCCACCCTCGAAGGGCTCCAGTCCCTTAAACTCCAGCCGGGAGAACGCGAACTCGCCGAGGCCGAGTTCCTGGACCGCCACGGCGTCAAGGCGGCCATCGACGAGGCGACCAAGGCAGCCATCGACGAGGCCGTCAAGGCAGCCAACGCCGCAACCGACAAGGACGCAATCAACAAGGCCGTCGACAAGGCCGTCAAGGCCGCAGTCGACAAGGTCACCAAGGCCGCCACCGACAAGTTCGCCGCCGCGGCCAAAGCCATGCCCGCGGATGCTCGTACACAGGTGACGTACATCTCGCACCTGCTCCGTCTCGGCCGCCTTGATGATGCGATTGCCGCCGCCAGACAAGCCTCCGTGGAGCTTCCCTCTTACCTCCCGCTGGCGAGTTTCCTCAAGCAGCAACAGGCCCTGCAATCGCTCGGCGGCGGCGCGGAATTCCTTGGTCTCGCGGATGCGATCCTCCACGGCCACTCCGATTCCAAGGCGGCGGCCGAGGCAATCGACATCCTTGTCGCCAGTCGCAAGGAACCCTTGTCCCAACTCGTCTCCCGGCTGCGTCCGCTGGCCGATCGCTCCCCGCTCCTGTCTCCGCTCCAACTTCTCGTTATCAAGGCATATCGGGCGATGGGCCAGCTTGGCGAGGCGGCGAACATCGCCTCGCGGACGGCCAGGGCAATACCGAATTCGGTCGACGCCGCCCGGCGCGCGGCACAGACCCAGATCGACGCAGGGGAGTGGAACCAGGCCCTCGCCGCCGCCCAGGCATGGCGGCAACTGGCGCCGGCCGATCGGCTCGACGCGGATCTGCTTTGTGCCGAAGCGTACCTGCGGCTGGGCAACTACTCCGCAGCGCTGAACGAGATCGCTCGCCACGTACCGGCGGCCCGGAAGGATCCGAAGAACCTGGCTGCCGTCATCCAGATCCAGGCGCGCATCCTCGTCCTTGGCGGCGACTACGACAACGCCAGGGAACTCCTCTTGCCCCTGCTCAAGGACAGGAACTGGCGTATATACTACTACCAGCTCGCGGCGATGCTCGTTCGCAACCCCGACGTGGCCGCAAAATGGCTGAAAGACCTCGCCCAGGTGATTCCGGCCGACCAGATCGATGAACAGGTCAACGTCGCCGGCGGATGGATCGACAGGGGCATCAAGAGCAAACGCGATGACTTCCGTGCCGTCGGCCGGGACATGCTCAAGAAACTCCTCGAGGCCAATCCGGATAATGTTGTCGTTGTCTACGGATCGGCGATGCTGCACGCCGAAGACGGGGACCGCAAGGCCGGTGAGGCCGGCTACCGCAGGGCCTTGGCGCTGGATCCAAAGCACACCCTCGCCATGAACAACCTGGCCATGCTCCTCGCCGAGGACGGCCGCAACCTCGACGAGGCCGCATCGCTGATCACCAAAGCCCTCGAGATCCAGCCGAATTTTCCACCGTTCACGGACACGCTGGCCTTTGTCGAGGGCAAGCGCAAGAACCAGAGTGCGGCCATGGCGGCCATTCAAAGATCCATCAATCTCGATCCCGTGAACACCATTTGGCGCCTGCGCAAGATCGAGCTATGCCTTGACTTTGGCGACAAGCAGGGAGCGTCCCGGGCCATCGGTGAGATCGACCAGCTTGACAAGAAGATCTTCTCCGAAGAGGCGATGGAAAAACTGCTGGACTACCGCAACCGGGTTTCCGGCAGATCGGTGACAATGCCCGGCACAATGCCCGGCACGCGCTGAGCTTCTTCCCCAATTCGCTTGCCACCCGACCCTCGAGATGCTCTCGAGGGTTTTTGTTTGGCCTCCCGGACGCAACGCGAATGGTCCCTCGCCTGTAATGAGTCAGAGAGAGTCACCGCCCCGTTGCCCGCGTGTTGCTGCTGTCCAGCGTCTTTGTAAAGGAACCTTCGATGAACCGTCGCACCTTCTTGAAAGCGTCCGCCCTCGCCTTCTCTTTCGTCCCCAGTCGCGCCTTCGGCGCCGACGCCGCCACCCGCCCCAGCCGGAAACTCAACATCGCCGGCATCGGCATCGGCGGCCAGGGCGGTGCGGACCTCAGCAACATGGAGACGGAGAACATCGTCGCCCTCTGCGATGTCGATGCCAACCATGCCGCTCACACCTTCAAACGCTATCCCAATGCGAAAGTCTACAAGGACTACCGCAAGATGCTCGATGAGGTCAAGGAGATCGAGGCCGTGGTCGTCGGCACGCCCGACCACATGCATGCTTTCGCCTCCATGGCCGCCATGCACGCGGGCAAGCACGTCTATTGCGAAAAGCCGCTGACCCATTCCGTCTGGGAGGCACGGCAGGTCGCCCAGTTCGCCCGCGAAAAGAAGCTGATGACCCAGATGGGCAACCAGGGCCAGGCCAGCACCGAGACGCGCCTGCTCTGCGAGCGAGCCTGGTCGGGCATCATCGGCCCCATCCACGAGGCCCACATCTGGACCGACCGCCCGTCCCAGGGCCTCTTCGCCGAATACTGGCCGCAGGGCGTCGCTCGCCCCAAGGAAGAGCCACCTGTCCCGGCGACCCTCGACTGGGATCTCTGGATCGGCCCCGCACCGCTGCGGCCGTACAACCCGGCCTACCTGCCCTTCAAATGGCGCGGCTGGTGGGATTTCGGCACCGGCGCCCTGGGCGACATCGGCTGTCATGCCTTCGACCCCGTCTTCCGCGCCCTGCGCCTCGGCCATCCCATCTCCGTCGAGGCCGCCTCCACCCGCGTCAACACCGAAACCTATCCCCTGGGCTCGATGGTCACCTATCGCTTCCCCGCGCGCAAGGCCGAGGTCGATCCCCGCAATGTCCACGTCCGTGGTCTCAGTGGCCCCGACGCCGGCGCCAGCGACATGCCCGCCCTCAAACTCACCTGGTACGACGGCGGCTTGCGCCCGCCCCGTCCCCAGGGGCTGCCGGAAGGCGTCGCCATGGGTGACAACGGCCGCCTGCTCGTCGGCGAGAAGGGTTTCATTCTCGGCAACAGCGTCTGGATGGATGGCAAACACGTCGAGGTTCCCCAAAAGCCCAGGACGATCCCCGCATCCGTCGGCCACTACAAGGAGTTCATCGACGCCTGCAAAGGTGGCCTGTCGGCCGGCTCGAACTTCGACTGGGCCGGCCCGCTGGCCGAGGTCGTGCTTCTGGGCAACATCGCCCTGCGCGTGCAATTGCGCGAAGCGCTCACGCAGCGCCCATTGCTCTGGGATCCCGCCGGTCTTCGCATAACGAACCTCGACGTGGCCAATCAGTTTATCCGGCGTGAATATCGGCAGGGCTGGTCCCTGTAAGACCGGCCGCCGATGAAGAAACGACAACCTGCACGGAGAACACCATGATCGAACTGGGACTTCACACCGACAACTGGCGTCCGTTGAGCATGAGTTTCGAGGCTGCCTGCGACAAGGCCGCCGCGGCCGGGATCAGGCACATTGAGTTCTGCGCCATCCACGGCCAGAACTTCATCCAGGCGCTTGGTTACGATCCTGGGGTGTCGCTGCAATCCAATCCCCGGGCGCTGCGCCGCTATCTCGACAAGAAGGGTCTGCATGTGTCGCAGATCGACGGTTCCTATCCGATGATGGGGCCCAACGGCTCGGCGTTCGGTGTGCAGTACGTTCAGCAGACGATCCGTTTCGCGGCCGAACTCGGGTGTACGATGGTGGACACGGTGGACGGCGCCCTGGAAACCCCTGGCATGACTCGGGCCGAAGTCTTCCGGGTCACCTGCGACAATTATGCCCAGTGCCTGCCCTGGGCCGAGGACTACGGCATCACCATCAACGTCGAGCCGCACGGTCCCTACACCAACGACGCCGAGTTCATGCTCAAGCTCTTCAAGCACTTCGACTCGGAACATCTACGCTGCAATTTCGACACCGGCAACACCTTCATCGCCGGCCACGACCCCGTGAAATACCTCAAGACGCTGCGTCCCTACGTAACGCACCTGCATATCAAGGATGTCAGCCCCGAACTGGCCGCCGCCGCCCGCGGCGAGGACACCGGCATCGGCTGCTCGGTGGTGCCCGTCGGTGGTGGCGTCAACGCGGACGGCATCCGCAAGTGCCTCGAACTGCTCCACAAGACGAAGTGGGATGGTTCGGTTTCCATCGAGTGCCACGGCTCCGACGAGAACACCGCGGCCAGCGTGAAGTGGATGCGCGAGCTGCTGCAGTCATTGAGTCGTTGACTATCGAGGACATTCTCGTCGATTGATGGGCCGCATCGGCCGTTCGGGGAGAAGCACCACGGGAATGCCGGACATCCACGAACCAACGGACCTGGCGTCGGTACGTCGCGTTGCCGTGGATACCGGGACACTAACTGGAGTTACACATGCAATCGCGATTCGTGACGTCTGTATTTGTAATCATCTGGTCTACGATATGTCTTACGGCTCCGTGCCAGGCACAGCAGGCCAGGCAGTCGGCCTCGCCACCGGGTGTCCGCGTGGAGCGGGACATCCGCTACGTGCTCGATGGTGATCCGGCGCAGTCGCTCGGCCTCTACCTGCCGGAGAAACCGGGCGACAAGCACCTGAAGGGAATGGATGTGAAAATCGAGGCGCTGCCCGATGCAGACATCACGGTGATTCCACCGGCGGCCAAGCCGGGTTAGGCCGTGGTGAAATCCCACGCCCGCCTGCGGGAATAGTTTCGCCCTGCGGGTGTTTCCAGGGAAAGATGCGGTTTCAAGTAACGGAAACATGGCGCATCGCACTCAGCACTCAGGACTCCGGACTCCGGACTCAGCACTCATTGCTCGGGACTCAATGCCACCACCCGCCGCGGATGCAGGAACACGAGCATCGCGCCCACGATCGGCCGGGCCAGAATCTTCTCGAGCGCCTCGCGGTACAGCGACAATTGGCCACGGTAGGTCTCGATGCGCTCGGCCAGCGCCGGCCCGGCGACCTGGTCCGTCTTGTGGTCCACCAGCACGAATCCGCCATCCTGCGGGACGAGCAGGTCCGTGCGGCCCCGGATCAGGACCTGGTCCTGCAATCCGCCGGCGGGTCGGCCGAACCGCTCGGGCGGCGCCGCGTAGCACAGCGGCAGCTCGCGCAGCAGCCCACGGGCGTTCTTCCGCACCGCCTGTCCGAGTTCCGTCGCCACGAACCAGGCGATGGCGCCCAGGTCACACGCCCCGGCCTGGATCGTCGCCATCAGGCGGCGGTCCACCAGCCGGTTGAGCTGGTCTTGAAGATCGTCGGCCGTCAGGGGCCGCGAGAAGTCCAGGTATTGCAGAAAGAGGTGCGTGGCCGACCCGCGATCGGCGCCCGACAGCCTGGGCGAATCGATGAGACGCGCCGGCGGATGCAAATCCGACGGGTGGTGTTCCACGCCGCCATGTTTTGCCAGTGAGGTCACCGTTGCGGTTGCCCGCAGATCGGCGCACGGGGCGTGCGGGTACACGTATGCCAGCCGCGCCAGTCCCGCCGCAACCTCCGCGCCGGCAGTCGGCGGCGATGAGAGTGGCGCCAGCGCGATCCGCTCCGACAGCACGCCCTTTCTGCCGGGCGCGATACGGTGTTGCTTCATCCACTGCGACACCTCGTCGCCCGGATGGTCAAGCACCTCAATCGCCGGCGGCTTGCCCCCCGCGAGCATCATGGCGGCCGGGCCAAGCCAGTGCAGCATGGTGCGGGCCGCGAGAATGCCGGTCACGGGCATCGGGCCATCGTGGCTGAACCAGCGGCGCTCCCACGTTTCGGCCGATCCGGCGCTCGCCGAGCCGACGAGGATCAACTGCTCCTTCGCCCGCGTCATCGCCACGTACAACACCCGCATTTCCTCGGCCAGAGATGCTCGCAGGAGCCGGCGCTCGACCACCACCTGCGCCAGCGACGGGTACTTGATGCCGTGTTCCAGGTCGATGGCCGGCAGGGCCAGGCCCGCCTGGCGATCGACCAGCACTGAACCGGTCGTCGAAACGAGGTTGATCTTCTTGCCGAGTTGCGGAAGAAAGACCACGGGGAACTCCAGCCCCTTGGACTTGTGGATGCTGAGAATGCGCACGACGTTCTCGGCCTCGGAAAGCTCGGCCGCCTGCGAGGCATCCACCTCTTCGTCCAACTCCGCCAGGAACTGGTTGAAGCGATAGAGCCCCTGGCTGGAGAATGATGCAAACTGACGGGCGCGATCGTACAAATGTAGTAGATTAGCGGCGCGACGCTGGCCGGACTCCAGGCCCTGGACATAAGCCAGATAGCCGGTGTCCTCGTAGATGCGCCAGATCAGCTCGGCCACCGGACGATGTTGCGCGGCGCCTCGCCATTCGTCGAGCCGCGACAGGAACGCGCGAAGCCGGCCGGCCGGATCATCGGCCTTCTCGGCGCCGTAGCGGATCACCGCTCGTGCGAACGAAAGTCCCGGATACGCGATACGAATGCGCGCCATCGCATCGTCCGCGCCGGCCATCGCCGCCAGCGGGCTGCGCAACACGGCGGCCATCGGGATGTCCTGCAAGCGGTTGTCCAGCAGGCGCAGCAGGGCGAGCATGTCGCGGATTTCCGTGGCGTTGAAATAGCCCCCGCCCTCGGTGTTGTAAACGGGTATGCCTTCGCGCCGCAGAACTTCGGCGTATTGCTCCGCGTGGTGTTTCATCGCCCGCAGGAGGATCACGATGTGCCCGAAGCGCAACTCTTCCGTGGTCAGCGTTCCGTCCGGCCGCCGCAGGGTGATCTGCGTCCGCGGCCGGCCGGCCCCGCCCATGAGTCCCCGGATGCGGTGGGCAATCAGCAGCGCCTCGCGGCCGGCTCGCTCGAGTTCGACCGTCTCTTCGTCCGGTTTGTCCGTGCCTTCGTCCCCCTGCGCATCGTCGATCCTGTCCGGCAGGACGTGCAGTTCGATCGGCCGCCCGGCCGGCGTCGTCCCGTCGGGCAGGTCGACGAACTGCGCGCGGGCCTTGAGTTCCTGCGACTCGTCGTAGTCGATATCGACGGCGCTGGCGATCATCGTTCGCCGAAAAACCTCGTTGATCGCCTCCAGCAGCGGCCTGCGGCTGCGAAAATTGGCCTGCAAGTCGATCACCCGGCCCTGCGCATTGTCGGGCTTCCGGAAGCGGGCATAGCGAGCCAGGAACCGCCCGGGGTCGGCCAGCCGGAACCCGTAGATGCTCTGCTTGACGTCGCCGACGCAGAAGAGATTGCCGATCGCTTCGGGAGGGCCGCACTCCGTGCGGCCGCGGTCGTGCTGGAGCACGACCCTCCCGGATTCGTTGTCCGGCAGCAGGCACTCCCGGCTGATCAGACGCAGGATCGCATCCTGTATCTCATTGATGTCCTGGTACTCATCCACCAGCACATGCTCGAAGCGGCGATGCAGTTCCCTGGCGATGGCGGACGGCCGGCGTGCATCACCGTCTTCGCTCAGTAGTTGCAGCGTGAGCCTTTCCAGGTCGTTGAAGTCCAGTACCCGCTGCAATGTCTTCTCCGTGGCGTATCTCTGGTCCAGTTCCTGGACCAGTCCGAGCAGCACCCTGGCGTGCGGCACGATCAGCCGCACCGATTGCTGCCATTCTCCGGTGGTGAAACGGAACCCCAGCGCCAGCGGGCCCTTGCTGATCGCATCCTTGAGCTGATCGGCCAGCGCCTTGGCCTGCTCCTTGCCTGGCACGGTCGATGCCACGGCGGGAAGCCGGCCGAGTCCACTGGTCATTGCGGCGCACAGGGCCGCGGCCTCATCGTAGCCGCCGCCGGCCAGGGCGGCGTGAAGCCTTGCCAATTGCCCCAGCATGGGGGTGAAGTAGTCCGCGTACCTGGCGAACGCCCTCTTCTCGAAGTCGGCGATACCGTCGCGGAAG
>JBEKVL010000168.1:0-9908 GCA_049514055.1 Tepidisphaeraceae bacterium
ACCACGATGTCCGGCGAATACCGGCCGCGAATCGCCTGCGCCAGTTTCTGCGGGGCGGTCAAGTCATCGGAAGAGAATGGATCATCGTGCCGCGTCATGGCTTATACCTCACTTCAGTGCGCCAGCCTGTCGAAAGGTTCACGGGGTTTGCAAGAAATATTCGCGAGTTCGCGGATCTTCGCGCAACTGCTTCAGGGCATTGTGGATGCGGGATTTGACGGTCCCCAGCGGAATCTCCAGGGCACGACCGATCTCCTCCAGGCTCAGTTCATCGACGTACCGCATGAGAAGAACTTCCCGGTGCGTCTCGGGCAGCGAGTCCAGAGCCATCTTGAGGTCGTCCGCCGCCAGAGGATCGATCGACGTCCCCGCAGCCAGCGTATCCATCTCCGCCTCGCCCGGCAGTATGCGCCGGCGTTTGCGGCGAAGGGCCAACGCGGTGTTCTTCACGACCGGATACAGGAACGTCGTGAAGCTCGCCGCAAGCTCAAACCCCGGGAACTTGCCCATCACGTAGACGAAGGTCTCCTGAAGCACATCCAGGGCATCATTCGGATCGCCGGCAAACCGCCACGCCAGCCGCACCACCCAGTCACGATAGCGGTAGTACAGCCCGTCGAAAGCCGTGGCGTCGCCCGCGTTGAGCGCGGCCACAAGCTGCTGATCCGTCCTCGGATCGGTGAGAGGCATTCAGACAAGGTAGAAGGTAAAAGGAAAAAGGCAAATTGGGGGATGCCGAGTCCGAGTTGCAGGTCGCCACGCGCAACCTCTCCTGCATTCAAGGGATAGAACTCAGGCAGCAGCGGCGAGAACTGACAGGTGACGTTGCTGTTGCCCGCAGGGGAAGTCAAAGAGAATCCGAGCCTCAATCCTCGTCGTGGTGGTCTTCGCCGGAGCAGAGTTGCGAGATATCCGCGGCAATCAGGCCGCCTCGTTCAACAAGTTTGCCTCGCAGCAGCAGGAACACAAGCAGTTCGTCGAAGCTCATCTCGGATGTGGAACATGTGCAGAACCTCGCCTCGCGCCCATAAAGACGCAGCACTTCGGCCCGAAGCCCGTCACGGGTGAAGGGCCGGGAGGACTCATGCACGAGGTGCAATATCGCGTGGCCATGGATGCTGTGGGTCTCTGTCATGCCACTATTTTAGCCCTTCCGATTAGACACATCCCGTGTTACACGGTATTTTGCAGTTTTGGACACGCTGACGCTCGACGACTAGAGTAATACACCATGACGAAATCGCAGAAACTCCGCGCACTGGTTTCGATAGCCCTTCTTTCGGCCGTGGCCGGATGCAATCGGGAGCCGACGATCTCGGCCTACGACACGCAAAAGGAGAACGACCGGATGGAAACCCCGGTCATGGCCAACGCCGCCCCCGAAGCGGCGGCGCCGGAACGTGACGGCATTGCAGGTTACGACGCTCCCAAGACCTGGAAGCTCGATCCCGCTCCGCGACCGATGCGCGAAATGACTTTCGACGTGGGCGAAGGGGACAAGGCTTCCTGGGTCATCGTCATGCGCTTCCCTTCCGTGACTTACACCAACGACCCCCTGGGCAATATCAACCGTTGGCGCGGACAGGTCGGCCTGGAACCGGTCAAGACCATTGCCGACCAGAAGGCCGCCAAGATCAGGATCGGCGCCGAGGACGGCACCGCGTTCGATCTCCCCGGCAAGGCGCCCAACCGGCTGGTCGTCGCTATGCTGCCACGCGGCGAGGACATCTGGTATTTCAAGTTCACCGGCAACACCGACACCATCAACGCCGAATGGGAGAATTTCGAGAAGTTCCTCAGTTCAATCAAGTTCGGCAAAGTCGCGCCCAAGGCCGATGCGAACCCCGGCGCCGTGCCTGACGCGCTCCCGTCCGGCCATCCGGCTGTCGGCCCGGACAAGATGCCCTCCGGCCACCCCGCTGTCGGCCCGGACAACCCGGCCATCCCCGCGGACGCCAGCCGGTGGACCTTGGGCGAGTACAAGGTTCCGGCATCGTGGAAAGTCGATCCTCAGAAGCGGCCCATGCGGGAACTGACCTGCACGATCGGCGAAGGGGACAAGCAGCTCACCGTAATTGTCTCTCGCCTCGATGCTTCGAGTTTCACCAACGCCGTGCTCCCCAACATCAACCGCTGGCGCGACCAGGTGGGTCTGCCTCCCGTCAAGGAAGTCTCCGAGCAGAAGTCCGAGAAGACCACCATCGACGCCGTTGAGGGCTCACTCTACGACCTCAGCAACGGCAAGATCCGGCAAATCCTCGCGTGCGTCATGCGCGGCAGTGATATCTGGTACTTCAAGATCATCGGCGCCGCGGAAGGGGTTGAAAAGGAAAGCGCGGCCTTCCAGCAGTTCCTCGCAACCATCAAGCTCGCGCCGCCCAAGTAGGGGCGCAAATCCCGGCGGTGTCGATTCATGATTAAGCAAGTTCTCCAAGCCCTGTCGTCTCTCAAAATCACCGTCGTCCTGCTCTGCCTGGCGATGCTGCTGGTCTTCGCCGGCACCGGCGCCCAGCGGTTCGAAGGCATCTGGCAGGTGCAGGCGCGGTACTTCCATTCGTATTTCGTTGTCGCTCTCTTTCGCGACCTGCCCATCGTGCCCACGGGTTGGAATATTCCAGGCGGCATTCCCATGCCCGGCGGCTACGTTCTGGGCCTCCTCCTGCTGACCAACCTCACTGCCGCCTTCATCGTGCGCACGCAGTACACCTGGGCCCGCATCGGCGTGATCCTCACGCACCTCGGCCTGATCTTCCTGCTCGTCGGCGAGGGCATCACCAGCGGCATGGCCAGCGAAGGTCACATGTCGATCGCCCAGGGCAGCAGTTCCAACTACGTCAGCGGGCGCGAACCCGAACTAGCAATTGTCGATACCTCCCCACCCGACAAGGACCACCACGTGGTCATCCCCGTAGAGATGGTCGCCAAAGCAGGCACCGCCTCCAGCGACGCACAGAGTACCATCACCGATCCCCGGCTGCCCTTTGGCGTGCGTATCGACCGCTTCTATCCCAACTCCGAGATCGTCTTCGCCAGCGCCCCGGAGGCCCAGGGCCTCATGCGGGCCACGGCCGGCGAGGCCAAAGACCTTGTCGCCATCTCGCGCCCGCCGTTTTCCGGCGCCGCCGATGCGGAGAAAGTTGACGCCCCGGGCGCCTATGTGACGTTCATCCAGAATGGCAAGGAACTGGGCCGCTACCTGCTCTGGGGACGCCTCCCGGGTAGCCAGAGTCTCGAAGCCGACGGCAAGAGCTACCTTGTTTCGCTGCGCCCGGCCCGGTCCTACAAGCCGTACACCCTGTCCCTGATCAAGTTTTCGCACGACAACTATTTGGGCACGGACATGGCGAAGAACTATTCGAGCAAGCTCCGCTTCACCGACCCCACGCACCATGAGGACCGCGAGATCCTCATCAAGATGAACGAGCCGTTCCGCTATCGCGGTGAGACGTTCTATCAGAGCAGCTACGTCGGCGACACCGTGACCATCCTGCAGGTCGTTCGCAACCCGGCCTGGATACTACCTTACATCGCCTGTGCGATTGGCGGCGTGGGGCTGTGTCTGCACTTCTTCATAGCACTCGTCAGTTTCCTGCAAACCCGGGCCACGGGCCTGTCCCTGCAGTTCGCGGCACAGAAGGCCGACCGCCCGCAACCGCCTGGCAAGCCGTGGTTCGCCCGCGGCGAACTGCTGATGCCCCTTGCGATGGTCCTGTTTTCCGTCCTGATCATCGGCATGCGTTTGGTGCCCGGAGGCACCGGCGGCCGGTTCGACATCCAGGAGTTCTCCACGCTTCCGGTGAGCTACGAGGGCCGCATCCAGCCGCTGGACAGCCTGGCCCGCAACGCCATGAAGGTGATGCGTGGCCGCGAGGGAACCACGATCGCCGACAAATCCCATCCTGACGAACAGAAGGCCGCGCCTGCCATCCAGTGGCTTCTGGACTCGCTGGCCGAAACCCCCGATACGGGCCAGTACAAGATCTTCCGCATCGACTTCCCCGATGTGCTGGACATGCTCGGCCTCAGCCGATCCGAGAAGTACTTCTCCGTCAAGGATGTTTCCGCCAGCGCCGACAAGCTCATCTCGCAGGCGCAGACCGCCCAGGCCGTCCGCAAGGAAGACCGCAGCCAGTTCCAGTCGCAGGTGCTGGAGCAGGCGGATCGGTTCTCGCTCTACACGAACATCTCCCGGCTCCGGAACCTCTTCGTTGTCGCCCCGCTGGCATCCGGCGAGCAATGGAAATCGGCCGGCGAAATCATGGAACAGCCGGAGGGGAACATCAAGGTTCCCGAAAGCCTGCGACGCTTCACGGCAATCCTCAATGCCTACCGCGACGACAAGTCGCCGGAATTTAATGAACAGGTCCGGGAGTATCACCAGGCGCTGGACCGGGCTCTGCCGGCCGAGATGGCCAGGGTGCGCTTCGAGGCGTTCTTCAACCATTTCGAACCGCTCACCGTCGCTCTGATCATCTACATCCTCGCCTTCCTGGCGGCCGCGATCTCCTGGCTCGCCTGGGCCGAGCCGCTTCGCAGATCGGCCCTGGTGTTCCTCGCGTTTGCCCTGGCGATGCACACATTCGGGCTGGTTTGCCGCATGTACATCTCCGGCCGGCCGCCCGTCACCAATCTCGCCAGTTCCGCCATCTTTATCGGCTGGGTGGGCGCCGGAATCGCTTTGTTCATCGAGATGATCTACCGCAACGGCCTGGGTACGGCGGTCGCCGCGGTCATTGCGGTGCCGACCCTGATTATCGCCGACCGGCTGTCGCTCGATGGCGACACGATGAAGGTGCTCGTCGCCGTGCTCGACACCAACATCTGGCTGGCCACCCACGTCGTGGTCATCACCATTGGCTACGCCGCCACCTTCCTGGCTGGCGTGCTGGGCTGTGCCTACATCTTCTTCGGCCTTTGCACTCCCCTGCTCAATGACGGCTGGCGCAAGGGCCTGATCCGCGCCGTCTACGGCGTCACCTGTTTTGCGATGATCGGCTCCTTCGTGGGCACGATCCTCGGCGGCATCTGGGCCGACCAGTCCTGGGGCCGCTTCTGGGGCTGGGATCCCAAGGAAAACGGGGCCGTCCTGATCGTGCTGGCCAACGCCCTCCTGCTCCACGCCAGATGGTCGGGCTGGGCCAGGGACCGCGGCATCGCCGCCCTGGCGGTGTTCGGCAACATCGTCACCGCCTGGAGCTGGTTCGGCACCAACATGATGGGTGTCGGCCTGCACAGCTACGGCTTCATGGCCGGGGCATTCGTGGCCCTCGTCGCCTTCGTCATCACCCAACTCATCCTTATCGGCATGGCCATGATCCCCGAACAGGCATGTCTGAGCCTGCAGCGGTATCCAAGAATCCCCGATCTGCCCCTGCCGGCCAGGCCGGTGTGAGGGACGCGGCCGTTTTTCGCGAAAGTCCATCTGGCCACCAACCGTCATCCCGAGCGTACTCGCGAAGAGCCTGTCCCGAACGCAGCCGAAGGAATCCGGCCGCGAAGTCCAAAGCCAGATGCTTCGCGGGTACGCTCAGCATGACGACAGTTGCGGTGCGACACCGTGCAACCTGACTGGATCCCTGATGAAGACGATGGGCGGCCGCATCCACCGGCAACGGCGCCATGGCCCGGCAATGTGCAGTTCAAGAACATCCAACTCACCGGCACGCCCGGCGAATACCGCATTCAGCTCGAAGGCGCCGACGAGCAGCACCGGGTGACAGGCGTTTCGTTCGAGGGCGTGAGCATCCTGGGCAAGGGCGTGGAGAAGGGTTCGCCTCATCTGCAGATCGGCAAGCTCGTCGATGATGTCCGGTTTGATCCAAAGCAGTGATGTTCTCATTCCGTCTCGCGGCCGGCACCCCGTTCAAGACGGTTGGGGTTGAGGTTCGGCAGCGCCAGGCGACTATTCCGGCGGCAGCGGGTTGCGGGCGAAGCAGAGGTCTTCGACGACCCGGCCGCCGATCAGATGTTCCTGAATGATGCGTTCGAGGTTGTCGGGGGTCAGTTGCCGATACCACGTCCCTTCCGGATAGACCACGCCTACCGGCCCGTCGATGCAGATGCGGAGGCACTGGCATTTGGTGCGGTAGCATGGCCCGTCGGGGCCGGCGAGGTTGAGTTGCTTCAGCCGTTTCTTGAGGTAATCCCAGGCGGCCTCGCCCTGTCGGGCATCGACGCAGTCCGGGCCGATGCAGATGAAGAGGTGCCGCCGGAGTTTTCCCACTCCAAATTCCGCGGCCATCGTTTCCGGAGGCAGTTTGTTCGGATTTGCCATGCGATGATTGTAGCCGCGATCGCCGATCGCGGGTTACAGGGATTGTTGCCACGATCGCCGAACGCGGGCCCATGCCGCGATGACCCATCGCGGCTACAGGATCAGTATTCCCGCTTCGTGGTCACGCCGGGGTTGGGGACAGGGTATTTGCCGTCCGGACCCGCCTTCAGGGGGGCAGGCGCATCCGGAGTCATCTTGTCAACATCAGGTGCATATTCGTGATCGGAATTGAGCATCTGCTCGAAGGTGATGATCTGCCCGGTGTGGGCGGCCATGCGGCCCATCGAGGTCACCAGGCTGGCCTCGGCGCCGCGCTTGACCTCGTTGTAGGGCGTGTTGCTGCGGATGGCGCTGACCAAGTCGTCCCACTCGGTCTGATAGGGATTGGGCTCGGGCTGCGGGAAGGCCCAGGTCATCTTCGCGGGGGACATGTTGTAGTCGCTGAAGAGGCGGACTCGGCCGGGGGTGTGGCTGGAGGTGGAGATGATGCACGAGCCCTTGGACCCGACCGCATAGCTGGCGAACTCGCCGGGGCAGTTGTCCATGTAGCGGGCGTTGAAGGTGAAGCGGGTTCCGTCGGGGAAGCTGTATTCCACGTAATAGTTGTCGAAGTTCTGGTCGAGGGATTCGCCGCGGAAATGCCGGCCGCCGGTGGCGTGCGCTTTGACCGGCCAGGCGCCCTTCATCCAGGAACACTCGTCGATCTGGTGGATGTTGTAGTCGCTGAAGAGTCCGCCGCCGGACCAGAGGAACGAATGGAACGACCGGGTCTGGAACATGGTGTCCGACAGGGGATCGTTCGGCCGGCGAGCAGCCCAGGCCGCCCGGCCGCCCATGCGATAGGCCCGCATGTGCAGGATATCGCCCATCTCGCCGTCCTCGAGACGTTTCTTGAGTGCCTGGCGACCTTTGCAGTGGCGGACCATCAGGCCCACGCCGCACTTGAGGTTCTTCTTGTCGGCCTCCTCGGCCAGTTTGATCATGCGGCGCGTGGTCGGCCCATCGACCGTGAGCGGCTTCTCCATGAAGACGTTGAGGCCCTTGGCGATGGCATAGGTGAAGTGGACCCAGCGGAAGGCGCAGGGCGTGGTGAGGATGACGATGTCGCCGGGCTTGAGACAGTCCATGGCCTTCTTGTACGCGTCGAAGCCCAGGAAGGCGCGATCCTGCGGTACGTCGAACTGGGCGCCGCGCTTCTGCAGGCTGGCCATGCTGTTTTTGAGTTTGTTTTCGAAGATGTCGGCCATGGCCACGATCTTGATCGGGCCTTGCGTGCTTGTGGCCAGCGCCTGCCCGGCCGCCCCGGTTCCCCGGCCGCCGCAGCCGACCAGGGCGATCTGGAGACTGCTGGTTTCCGCGGCGAAGACGTGGGGGACAGCAGTGGCGGCAATGACAGAGACCGCGGATGTCTTAAGGAACCCGCGACGCGAGGCGAGAGAACGGATCATCAATGTCTCCGAAACAAGAAGGCCGGGCTGATTGAAAGCAACGCTGATAATCGTACCCACATGGAGCGGGATTGTTGTGGGGAGGGTTCCGGGGTTCAAGAGGTCAGCGCTGGCCAACAGGCGGGTACAATCGGACCATGGCAACGGGATCGCAAGCAGCGATTTCAGACATCGTCTGTGTTAGGTGCGGCTACAGCCTGCGCGGGATGCAGGCCGAGGGAAACTGCCCTGAATGCGGCCTGGGCATCGCCCGCTCGCTGGCGCTGGGGCGGCAGTTGCGGGAATCGCGGCCGACGTGGATCGCTTCGCTGGCGCGGGGGGCGTGGCTGCTGCTGGCGTCGGGGGCGCTGCTGCTCCTGGGGCCCTTCGCCAGGCCGATCTGGTGGATGGTGGCTGACTTGATGGGGCTGGGGCCGAACCACTACCTGCGATACGTCTACGAAGAGTTCGCGGGCGTGAGCGTATTTGTTCTGGCGGCCATGGCTAACCTGGCCGGTTCCTGGCTGCTGACACGGAGGGAGAACCCGCACGCGGTAGTCGAGCCGTTGCGTGGGCGTTACGTGACGCTACGGGTGTGTTCGTTTGGGCCGCTGCTGGCATCATTGCTCTGGCTCTTCGGAGACCTGTCGCACGCGTGGTGGTCGTCGTGGAATCGGCCTTCTCTATGGGAGTTGGCACATGAGATGGAGCACTGGGGCAACTGGATCATGTGCGTGTACGCGTTGTGCCCGATGCTCCAGTTCTACCTGCTGCGGCGGCTGGCGGCGAGGGTGCTGAACCGGCGGCTGCTTGAACACACGAATATTGTGGGGGTCGGGTTTCCGGCCGGAGTGATCCTGCTGTTGGTGGCGGTGCCGGTGCTGTCCGATTGGCAATGGAGCTATAGGATCCTCAACAGCGTCGTTGGCTACGTGGTGACGCTGCTCGTCTGGGTCTTTATCGGGCTGTTTGGGCTCTGGTCGATGTATGCGTTTGGGATGTCGGCGCGGGCGTTTGGCCAGGCGGCACGGGAAGCGCGAGCCGAGTGGGAAAAAGCCGACGCAGCGCTTGAGTTGAAGTGACGCAAGGAACCTTGCAAGAACAACTCCGCAATTAGCCTATGGACTCGCTCTATTTCTGGTCCGGATTCACCTCCTGTCGCTCGTGTCTGCGAAACAGCCCCGTGCCTGGATTCGCCGCGTCGAAGTGGCGGGCATTGCCGACGAAGTACAGTTCGGTCATCGTATCCCGCACGTGCCAGGCGTCGGCGCTGTGGAAGTTGTCGGTCAGGGGGCCGAACACGCCGATCTGGTTCTCATCTTTGATGTCGTAGATCGTCAGCGGCGGAAGTTGGCAGCCGGCATCGTCAAGCACCGTGAACCACTGCTTGGCCGCCAGATGATGGGAAACCCTTTCAGGCCCCGTCTGGGTAACGCGCCACCACATCAGAATGGCCGGGGCCTCGATCGTCACGCGGCCGGTCGCCTCGGCGACAGCCTGAAACACCCGCCGGCCGGGCGAAGCGACAAGCCCCTCTTCGACCGGCTGGGTTGTGACTTTGAGCGGCCCCTTGAATCCCGCGGGAACGCGGATCGTAACTTGCGGGCGAGGCTCTCTGAACAGTGCGAAGACTGCCGGACTCTCGTCCGCCCGCTGCAAGCCGTGATCTGAGCGATAGTCCAAGTATCCGTGCGCCTCCACCCGCCAGTAGTTGTCGCCTGCCAGCGACACGCGAAGGCTGGCGTTACCGGCCGAGTCCGTCCCGGTCGAGCGGCTCGCCGGCAGCGGGTAACAGGGCACGCCATACATCGTGTACACGTAGGTCACGTGCGCCCCGTCAACGGCAGTACCGCTCTCGGCATCGCGAACGGTGATGGCCACGCCGGTACGCGGGCGGTCTTCCGAGCCGCAGAAACACCCGGAAGCCAGCAGAAGCAACGCCGCCATCGCCGCCATCGCCGCCATCTGGATGAAATGTCGCATTCAACTCCCGATGAGAACCCGCAAGCCGCAAGCAACTTCAGATAGGTTCTGCCGCGCCCGCTGGCCGCATCGTACCACAAGCCCCTTACACTGCCCATTTTGCGGCGCGGCAATTTTTTCGGGAGCGGGGATTCCGGAGCCTAAGATCGTCCGTGATTTGAAGTTATCGCGGTTTTACTGGGCCGCGGAGCGGCCCGAAGGAACAGACCATGGACGGTCAGGTC
>JBEKVL010000169.1:0-9901 GCA_049514055.1 Tepidisphaeraceae bacterium
AAGCCGTGGGTATAAGCTTCCATCCCTCCGCAAGGTGGGACGAGACCATTGTGGCGAGTTCTTCAGGCGATTGGGCACACACCACCTCACCAAATTCTCACAAAATCCGCCATTTTACACTTGACACTTATACGGTCTATGTTAGCATTGACCAGTCCTCGCTCTTTAACAACCGAATACGCCCGTATCATCCTTTCTTGGTGGATCTTCGTGGGCCACCGCGTTCTGCTCGCCCGGCATTCTCCCCTTCCGCATTCTCGGCCACAAGCCTCCCACCGGGACCTGTTTGGGGCCAATCGGGACCCCAAAGGTACCCATCGGGACACTTCTGGGACACTCCGGGGACATGATTGGGACACTCCGGGGACCCCCTTTGGACCCGCTTTTTCAGACACTCCGTAAGCACCGTATCAACCGCAACCAATTGTCAAACAGACACTTATGCCGCTAACACCGGAACCACCAACCCCCGGGAACCGACTTTTCCATGCCCGCCATCCCGGAACCGTCGCCAATATGTCAAACTGGGCAACCGGCCGCCATTCTCTTCCCTCTACTGACCACTCACCACCGACTACTGACTACCGAAAAACGTTCAATTTCCACCACTCCCCACTTCCACACGTTGTCCTGTGTACGCTCCGTTATCATTTCTCATCAAGGAGAAGCTCATGGCCAAAGTCTCAATCGGTGTCAACCTCGAATTCGTCCGTCACCTGGACAAGAACATGGAGTGGGGTGTCGAAAAGGCCGCCGAACAGGGGTACGAATACGTCGAACCCATGGTTCACCTCGGCCGCGAACTGCTCTCCGAGGCCGGCTACTTCCACAGCGTCTCCATGTTTGACGACCCGTATCGCGTCAAGCGCGCCTGCGAGAAGGCCGGCGTCAAACTGTCCGGTTTGTCCGCCCACACGCCCCTCTGCAAGCCTGAGATCAGCACCGAATACCTCAAGCAGGCCATCCGCTTCGCGGCCGAGTGCGGCGCACCCGTCATCAATACCGACGAAGGCCCCAAGCCGAAATGGACCACCATCGACGAAGACCACGTGCTTATGCGTTACGTCCTCATGGAGGCCGCGCTCCTGGCCGAGCCGCGCGGCATTCTCATCGGCATCGAGCCGCACCAGCAATACAGCAAGACGCCCGACGGCCTCGACCGCATCTTCAAACTGGTCAAGAGCAAATCCATCGGCATCAACTTCGACACCGGCAACAGCTATCTCGCCGGGTCGGATCCGATCAAGTGGCTCAAGAAGGTCCTGAAGAACCTCGTGCATCTGCACGCCAAGGACATCTCCATCGAGCAGAGCGCGGCCGAGCGCGGCAAGGTCACCGGCACGCCCGTCGGCTGCGCCTGCGGCGACGGCGTGGTGGACTGGCGCAAAGTAGTCGAACTGTGCCGCCAGTGCCCGCGCGACATCGTGCTCTCCGTCGAATGCGGCACCGTGGACCAGGCCGAGCGCAGCATCAGGCACCTCAAGCAGGCGCTCAAGGAAGTCGGGTGAGTGGGCAAGTAGCGGGATTGCGAGGAAACACGCACGGAAGCACGGGCGATCTCGCCTGTGCTTCTTTGTTGACTCACCGAATCACAAGAAGTGCCTTTGAACCCTTGATCCGTCACCCCGGCTTCCCGGCCAGTTGCAGCGCCATCGCCAGCCCCTCCGCCTTGCCGGCGATCCGGCCTTCCAGTTGCGCGTCGTACACGGCATCGAGAACCCGCTTGAACACCGGCCCCGGCGTCAGCCCGGCGGCCGTCAGATCGTCGCCGGTGATCAGCGGCGCCGGCGCGCAATCCACACCGTCCAGTGCGGCCAGCCGCGGACGCAACTCGTCGATACGCGGCACATGATGCCCCAGCCCGTACAGTGCATCCAGCAGCCGCCGCGTGTTGTCCGCCGTGGGGCCCGCGTGGAAACGCTTGAGCGCCGCCTCTGTCGGCGGCCGATCGGCCAGCAGCGGCCCCAGCGCTTCGAGCGTGTGCTGCATCTCCTCCGACTCGTCGTTGCTGATCTTGAGGCTTTGACGCAGCGAATGGACGAGCGAATGCAGATGCTTCTTCTGCACCACCGCCCGCACTTCGTGTCCGGCCTGGACCTGCAAGTCCAGCGCAGCGCCCGCCAATGCCAGGCCGAACCTGATCGCCGCGTCAGGCGACACGCGCAGGAAGAGCGATCGCGGCGGATCGGTTGCCGGAGCCGGCGAAAATGGAGGCGGGCGGAACGCCGTCGGCCCCAGCCGGAATTCCCACAGCAACCGCCACGCCAGACTCCGCGTTGGCGGAGTCAGTGCCAGCCGCAACTCATCCGCGATCCGCTCGGGACTGATCCGCTTGAGCAGCGGCGCATCCCGCAGAATGGCGGCCGCCGTCGCCGGCTCGACCGTCAGATCGAACCGCGCCGCGAAGCGCACGGCCCGCAGCAGCCGCAGATGATCCTCGGCGAACCGGTGGGCCGGATCACCGATCGCCCGGAGCGTCCGCGATTGCAGGTCGGCCACCCCGCCGACGAAGTCGATCACCCGGCCGTTGTCCAGCGGGTCGAGGAACAGCCCGTTGATCGTGAAATCCCGCCGCTGGGCATCGTGCTCGGGCGTCGAAAACGTCACCGTATCCGGCCGCCGGCCGTCGCCATAGCTGCCATCCGAGCGAAATGTGGCCACCTCAACGACGCTGCTCCCGTGCCGCACGAGAATGACGCCGAATGCATGCCCCACGGCCTGTGTCCGCGCGAACAGTTTCCGCACCTGCTCCGGCGGAGCGTCCGTGGCCACGTCATAGTCCTTGGGCATGCGTCCCAGGAGTTCATCGCGCACGCACCCGCCCGCAAAGTAGGCGATGTGCTTATGTTCGCGAAGGCGTTTGAGAACGGCCAGGGCATCCTCGCGCGAGCAAGGCGGTTTGGTGCGGATGTCCGGAGCGTGCTGGGTCATGTGTGCCTGCGAGAATGTCACGCCGCGCGTGCCCGAATGCAAGCCCCCGGCCGGCAAATGCCGATGAGGAATCGCAGGCAGTTGAAATGCGAGCCGTTTTGGGGTGAAATCCCCAGATGATGCCGCGCCGCCATAGCTCAATTGGTAGAGCACCGGTTTTGTAAACCGGATGTTCCCGGTTCAAATCCGGGTGGCGGCCTTAGTGAATCCCCCTCAAAAACCGCAGAAAATGGCTTGTTTTCAGGGGTTTGGTGCATATCCACATTCGTTGTAATTATGTCCGACGATTCAACCGGATTCAACCGGGTTTCGCCTTCTAGTGACACCCTGGGTGACACCATATTCGCAAGATTCCGACAAGCGCCCACAGTCGGTATCACGGCGTCGGCCGGGGCGGTGTGGTTATCGGTCCCTGTCGCCTTCATTTCCTCGCCGGCGGGCGTGCTGGTTATCGTCGGCAGGGCGTTCAGGGCGCTGGCCAGGTCGGTGCTGTGAACGTGGGTATACCGATCCATGGTCAACGTGATTGTCGAGTGCCGCATGAGGCACTGGGCGATCTTCGGATGCACCCCGCCAGCAGCCAGGTTGCTGCCGAGAGTATGCCGCAAGGCGTGGAAATCGGCCACGCGGCCTTCCGCGTCGGTGGGAATGAGGAATGTACTGGCTTCGGCTTCCGTTCGTTCCTGTTGCGTCCCATGCGATTCCAGCCACGTCCTACGCGCTTCGGCCAGGTCCGCCCGTAACATCTTCGCGACCCGCTCCCGACTCGGGACGTGAAACGCCTGGGCGAGTGGCATCCGGCCGGCCAGATGGATCTTGAGCAGCGCCGCCGTGTCTGCCTTCAACGGCAAGGTGTCCTGTCGCCGGCCCTTGGCGTACCCGGCTTTGATCGTGACGGTGGGCGCGTCGCCTTCAAGCGCAAAGCTCGAGCGCGTCAAGCTCCGAAGCTCGCCCGCCCGCAACCCGGTTTCGACGGCAACCCGATACAGCAGCGCCCGGGCCTCGCCGGTCATACCGAACCGATCCGGGGCGCACTTGGCCGCGTCGATCAGCCGTTGCACTTCATCGGGAGCAAACTCCCGCCGATCATGCCGCCGATCCGTCTTGACGTTCAATCCGTGCAAGTGCGTCGTTTCCCTCCCCAATAGCCATCTTTCGGTCCCAAGTGGTCGCTTTTCCGTCCCGAAAGGCCGTTTTTCGGTACACGGGTCGTGGCGTTTTATCCGACCCGTGTGTTCCTGGCCGTCATCTGTCCTGTCTTTGGCTACGGGGCGATTGTTGCCCCAGAGGCTTCGTCTGTCGCGGTAATAACGGAATGTCGCCGGCGACAGGACGCGGCGTCAGGTTCGGCGTGATCAGCTCTCGCGAAGCCGGCAAGTCTATTGCTGCTTCTGCCGCTGCACGATGACAGCGGCAACGCCCAGCACGACAGCTACGGCCAAGGCGATCCAGCTTGTGGTGGTCATGAATGCAATAGCCATGATTACGTCTCCTTCCACCCGTTTCGGTCGGGCATTTTAATGAATGTGTCGGCCGTTGCCCAGCGGATCGCCGTTGCAGCTCGCGTCACTCTCATCGGCGAGGATGATCGCCAACTTCACGACGGTCTGGCCCACCGGGTCTTCAACCATGCCGATGGACAGGACATACGTACCTGGCGACAGGTCCGGGGGCAAGTTGAGTGTATCCTTCACGCTCACCATCTCACCAGAAGGCAGGTCTTGGGGTTCCTTGAAGAACGCGCCTGTGAACAGCGGGATCGAGCCCGGCAGCCAGCGATTCACGGCGACCTCGCCCGGGCACTGGATCCGGCGCTGGGTGCCGTCGGACAATGTCGTGGTCAGGCCTTAGGCGAGCCGGTAAGGCCGGTAACACGGGGCCGAACCGGTGTTCTGCCATTTCATGGATAAGGTGACGGCATCGCCCGGTTTGGCTGCTGGCGTGTGGGCCAATTCCCTGAGTACCAGGCGGCAGCCGAGCCGGCGCAGAAATCGTGCCACTTGCCGTCGAAAAGCATTTTGAGCCGCCATGAGAGAGTCGCTGTTGCCACGGTCCATTCTAGGCGGCAAACGTTACGGCACGAACCACGCATCATCCTGGACGGCTTTCATGCTCTGGTTCACGGAGAGTGCGTCGAAGACCTCCGCCCATTCGCCCGTGTGCTGCATGAATTACAGGGCGAACTTGCCGTCGCCGGGGTATTCCATCCGGGCGAGCTCCGACTCGAACGTGGGCGACAGGGCCTGATCCTGACTCAGGAGCCTCTGGCATCAGAAAGTCGCCACATATCATGATGCGAGTCAGTTTTAGTAATCCGTTACACTCTTCGTGCTATTGAATGCAGTTGTTTGCGTGGTTTTGCGGCAGGTGCCCGAGAAGTCTGCCGGGCACGGTGGTGAGGGACATGGACGTGGTGTTATTGGCTGGCCAGGTTCGTTGGACCGATCGTTCGGGGAACTCCGCGGCCGAAACGATAGTCCGGACTGACCCTCCAATCTGCCCACGGCGAGTTGGGTGTTCCGCATCGTGCTGAGCGTTGCCATCGTGTTTCACCTCATATGAAACAACAGTCCCAGCATGCACCCCACCAGCCCGCAGATGATGCCCGCGATGGCCAGGCCTTTGCCGCCGCGGGCGGCGCTGTTGGATGAGACCTGAGCGTAGCCGATGCCGCCGAAGATGATTGCCAGGATCGGGAGGATGATCGTGCAGGAGGCCGGAATGCCGACGATTCCCAGCACCAGCGAGGCGACGCAGAAACCGTTGCTCGTGCCCGTGGCCTCGACGGTCGTGCCTTCCATGGTGAAGGGCATGCCGCAGGCCCGGCAGTTATTGGTGTTGATCGGCGACTGGGAATTACACCGTGGGCACAGGATGCTCTGCCGGCCATCGGGTTGCCGGATAATCCGCGGGGCACGATCACCGGCCGCCGCGTACGCATGCACGGGGTGCGGCGGCAGTTTGATCACCTCACGCGTCTTGGGGTCGATCAGCCGGCCATAACGATCCAGAATCGGGATGGTAATCATGTTCCCGCAGGTGGGGCATTGTCCATCCTGGGCGGCCATCGACTCGGTGGCCTCGAGGCGCGAGGAGCAATGGGCACAGTTGAATCCGTATCGCCGGCCGGTGCCGCGCGTCATGAAGGCCGCCCCGTATCCGCCGGGTGGCCGGGCGATGCCTGGCGCGCTGGTCACGCCCGCCGCCGCCTTGGAAGGAACATTCATCGTGCTCTGGCAGGTGGGGCAGCGTACGAGGATCCCGACCTGCGCCTCATCGGCGCTGAGCGAGGTCTGGCAGTTTTGGCAAGGAAAGATGATCATGCGCTTCCTATGATCGTAAGGTCGGTCCCACGTTTTGCAACAAGCGCGCGGGCGGTATCTGCCCTTTACCGGACGTTGGGGCAAAGCTGGAGTTTGGTTCTGCCGCTGTCGATAATGGCAATTGGCGGGTTGCCAAGGCGGCTCCGAATCCGTATCCTCTTACGGTCGTTTTTTGGAAAGGTGCCGACGGGCATCCACGTATTATGAAACGTAATTGGTACATTCCGGTTCTCTTGCTGGCAGGTGTCGCATTACTTGGTGGTGGATGCAAGTCCATGACGCCGGGGCAGTTGGAGTGGGTGCAGACCGGTTCCGACCGCCCGCTTGCGGGTAACGTCTACCTCATTCGCGGATTCATCGGCATCTGGTCCTATGGTGTCGATTCTCTTGGCCGCAAGATCAACGAGGCCGGAATCCGCGCCAGCGTTTTCCAGGAAGATCAGTGGCAGCAGGTGGCCGACACCATCATCGCGAAATATCGGAATTCTCCCGACCATGAGCCGATCGTGCTGATTGGCCATTCCTATGGGGCCGATGACGTCATCCGCATGGCCAAGCGGCTTGGCGAGCACAACATGACGGTCGATCTGGTTATCACACTCGATCCGACCACGCCGCCGCAGGTTCCCAGGAATGTGAAACTCTGCTACAACATCTACCAGCCCGGCGCGCTGGATGCATTGCCCTTCTTCCGTGGCGTGGCGCTGGAGACGGAGTCGCCCGACCAGAAGAACCTGGCCAATGTGAACATCCGGGCCGAACGCCGGGATCTGCTCGACAGCGACACCGATCACTTCAACATCGAGAAGAACGAGAAGATTCACGCCGAGGTGATCAAGAAAGTGAAGGAATTCTGTCCGCCTCGATCCGACTGGGTTGCACAATCGCAGGCCCGCAGACACCGTTCGGCCGCCGGTGAGGGCATCCAGACGGGCTCGCCCGCGAGCGGCGCGGGCACGGGTTCCACGTCATCCACCGGTGTGGTGTCTTCGCCAGGACCTCTCCGAGCCTCGCAGGCCGGCTTGCAGTAGTCTATACTCGCGGGATGCCCAATCGTCTGCCGGCACTGATCGCAGGGATACTTCTGGTTGCCTACTGGGGCCGCGTTCTGCGGCTGGTCTACAAGATCCGCAAGACCACCGGGCGTTCGGCCAACTTCGCGCCAAGGGAGCCGCTGGGCATGGCTCTGCGGGTGCTGTGGTATCCGGCCGTCGTCATCTGGATCGCCCACCCGCTCCTCAGCGCATTCCGGCCGAATCTCATCAAGCCGCTGTTCGTGATGCCGGCCCTCGTCTGGGCAGCGGTGGTGGTGGCCGCCGGGGCGTTTGCCGGAACACTGGTCTGCTGGCGGAAGATGGGCAAGTCGTGGCGTATGGGGATCAACCCGGATGAGAAGACCCAACTTGTTGTCAGCGGCCCCTATTCCTACGTTCGCCATCCCATATATTCGCTGTCGTCCGTGTTGATGCTGTGTACCCTGGTGATCGTGCCGACCTGGCCGATGCTGGCGGCGTGCGGGGTGCATCTGCTGTTGCTGCAATGGGAAGCCAGCCGCGAGGAGCGTTATCTCTTGCAACATCACGGCCAGAGCTACGCGGATTACTGCCGGCAGGTGGGCCGCTTCTTCCCCAGGTCGCTGAGCCGGTACGGCGGTGTCTGTAGCCGCGATCGTTGATCGCGGTTCTCCGCCGCGATGATCCATCGCGGCCACAGTCACTTGTTGCCCGGAATCCGACCTCACCTCGACCCAAAACGCCCGCTGGTGCTTTGCTAGTGAAAATTCCGTTCCAGAACCTATAATCGTTGCTTATGAACCGGTATCTTTACGGGCATTTCACGGATGAACCTGGCAACGCTTAATGTGTTTCAACGTCTGGCGCGTCAGTGGGATGTGATCCATCCCTACAACGCCGCGCAGATTCTCAAGATCGAAGGGACGCCCGACGCGGACCTCTGGCAGATTGCCTGGCACGACGCGTTGAGTGACCTCGGACTGGGACGGATCCGGTTCCAGGGCCGCCAGTACCACTTTGAATGCCTCAACGGCGAGATGAGCCAGTACGGGGTTCGAGTCCTGCAGCAGGGGAGCCGGAAGCTCGAAGATTTCATTTCCGAGCAACTCAACCGGCCTTTTGACAACCCGAGCGAGCCGCCGTTTCGGCCGTTCATTCTCGTCGAGGACGGCCACTACTATGCCGGCGTGGTCTACAGCCACTGGGTTGCCGACAGTGTCTCCATTCGCGTCGTCTTGCGCGAGTGGTTCGTGCGCGTCTTCGACGCCGCCAGGGCTTCGCGGGCTCCCGTGCGTCTGGCCAGCGGAGGATACCGCCGGTTCTTCGGTGTTGGCGGCGGTGCGGCCATTGGCCACGGGCTCATGACCGCCGCGCATTGGGCCAGCATACTTCGCCGGGCCAGGCGGGTCGAGGTGCGCCGGGGATATGACTGCTCCGTCCGCTGGACCATGCGGTATACGCCGGATGACTGGGTCGTGTCGCTGCTGGCCGCGGCGCGGAAACGTCACGCCACGCTCAACGACTTGTTCATGGCGGGGCTCGCCATCGTGTGCGAGCGGCACCTGCCGCTGCAGCACCGCAAGCACCGCAAGTCGCTGGTGCTCGGGTCGATCGTGGATCTGCGGCAATACGTCGACAGCGGCGCATCCGACGCCTTCGGACTGTTCCTTGGCTTCACCAATGTCGTGTGCAGATCGGCTGAACTGCTCGATCACGAGTGGCTGCTCAAGTCCGTCGCCTTGCAGAACGCCCAGCACAAGCGGCGCGGCATCGCCCAGGCCAGCGCGTTCCGGATGCTCGCCGGCGTCCTGACGGGGGCCATGATGCGGCCGGATCGGCAGGCGCATTTCTACCAGAAACACGTGCCAATTTCCGGTGGCGTGTCCAACGTCAACATGAACCGGTCCTGGGCGACGGAGTATCATCCCCGGCCGCTGCTGGACTACATACGCGTTTCACCGACGGGGCCGTCGATGCCGCTGGTGTTTGCGACGACGACGCTGGGCAATGTCATGCACTTCGGGATAACCTACCGCCCGGCCATCGTGTCGCCGGAGTCGGTGGACCCGATGGCCCGGACGTTTGTGGATTTTCTCGGGGGATTCTGCTGAAAGAGGTGCCGATGTCTTCGGGATCCGAGCGAGCGAGGCGTAATCCACGGCGCGATCACCGGGCGATGAGCCATGCCAGTGCCCACGCCGACGAGCAGGCGCCGATCGAGATCCCGAACCATCCGTTGATTCCCCGCGGCGAACCGGAACTGATCACCGCCGCCGGCCCTCTGCAGGATCTCCTTTCTCACGTGCGCGCCCAGGGCGTCTTTGCCTACGACAGCGAGTTCATCGGCGAGTTGAGCTATCACCCCAGGCTCTGTCTCGTGCAGGTGGCGACAAAGAGCCGCATCGGGCTGATCGACGCCCTGGCCGGCCTCGATCTCAAGCCCTTCTGGGAACTCGTGGCCGACCCGTCGGTGCTGAAACTCGTGCATGCCGGGGAACAGGACATCGAGCCCGTGCATCGCCTCATCGGCCGGCCCGCCGCGAACATTTTTGACACCCAGATCGCGGCCGGGTTCATCGGCCTGTCGTATCCCGCGGGGCTGTCGAAACTGGTCAGGGAACTGGCTGGCGTGCA
>JBEKVL010000170.1:0-10311 GCA_049514055.1 Tepidisphaeraceae bacterium
AACAGTGGTCAACCGTAGACAGACGAAACCGGTTCAGGCGGTTCCTCCAACGTCCGTGGCGCCGTGATCCGGGGCGCGGCTCTTCCAGCCCCGATCGGGGGCGAGAGACATCAGCCCACGGCGCAAGTCGCGGGGAAACATGGCTAAACCTGAATCACGTATCCCTGTCCGCGCCGGGTCGTGATGAAGTCATGGCCCAGCTTCTTCCGCACGTTCGCCACGTGGACGTCAACCAGGTTCGACAGGCTGTCGTCCGACTCATCAAACAGGTGCTCGTATATCATCGTGCGCGTCACCAGTTCTCCCCGGTGCAGGGCCAGGAATTCAACCAGTGCATACTCGCGTGCGGTCAGGCCGACTTCCTGGCCACCCAGGGAGACGGCCTTGGCGACCGTGTCGATGGAAACCTCTCCGATGTCGATCGTCGGAACCGCATCCCCCGCGGCCCGGCGGATCAAAGCGCGGAGGGTGTCGCGCGCGGTCAGAATCAGCACCGGGGTCTTCTTCTTTCGCCTCAGTTCCCGCAATACTTCGACGCCATCCATCCTGGGCAGCATCAGGTCGAGCACGACCGCGTCGTAGCCGCTGCCGCCGGCTTTGTAGAGGCCTTCCTTTCCATCGGCGGCCTCGTCCACCGCATAGCCCGCTTCGCGCAGTGACCGGCCCAGGACCCGCAACAGGTCCGGTTCATCCTCGACCACGAGAACCCTCATTGTGCCACCTCCGCTGTCATAGCGTCCGCCAGTATACCCGCTGGGCCGCCCAGACGCCGCACCGCCAGCACGGTGATGTCATCCTGCTGCGGACCGGCGCCGCGGAAACGCGAGGCCGCTTCAGTCAGTCGATGCACGAGCTGGTTGGCGCTGTCACTGGCGGCGGACCTCATGACCTGCTCGGCACGGGTCGTGCCAAAGTGTTCGCCTTCGGGCGACGCGGATTCGCTGATCCCATCAGTCATCAGGAGCACCATGGCATCCGACGCGAGCGTGATCGTCTCCGATGAAAAAGGACCGCTGCCGATGCCCAGCACCGTGTTGTCCGGCGAGCCCAGAGGCTGAATGACCGTCCCCCGCTCCATGAGCAATGGCGGCACATGGCCTGCATTGACGTATTCCAGTATTCCGTTGCGAACATCCAGCAAGCCCAGGAACAAGGTTACGAACAGCCCCGCTGGAAGGTGCTGCGCCAGGTGCTGGTTGACATATTCGATGGCCCGCGCGCCATCCGCGCAGAACGCCATGCCGGCATGGAGCGTGGCGTGCAGGTTCGCCATCACCATGGCGGCCGGCAACCCCTTGCCCATGACGTCGGCCACCACGAACGCCAGCCGGCCATCCGGCAACCGCCAGAAATCGCAGTAGTCGCCGCCAATCCACTGCGCGGGCTGATAGTGAAAGGCCATGTCCAGGCCAGGAATCCGCGGCGATTGACTGGGCATCAACCGCATCTGGATGCGGCGTGCGAGGTCCAGCCTTGAGACGGTACGAGCCAGCGAATCGACCGTGACTTCGCCCACCACATCGAGCGCCACAGCGCCCCCGGCATCCCGGCGGATCATCGCCCGCACCCGAGCCAGAAACTCGGCCATCTCAAACGGCTTGGTCAGGTAGTCGTCCGCACCGGCATCCAGCCCCTCGACCCGATCCGCCACGGCATCCCGCGCGGTCAGGATCAGCACCGGCGTCGTCTTCGACCGCCGCAATTCGTGCAGGACGGTGAACCCGTCCATCTTGGGCAACATGATGTCCAGAACAATCATGCCGTAGTCGCCCGCTTGGGCCATGGACAGTCCCACCAGGCCATCGGCGGCCAGATCCACGGCATATCCCGCCTCCCGCAGTGACCTCGCCAGGACCCGCAACAGGTCCGGTTCATCCTCGATCACAAGAACCCTCATTGTGCCATCTCCGCTGCCATGATGCCCGCGAGTATATCATCCGGTGCATCATGGCGAGAGCACCGCCACCACTTCCTCATGGCCGCAGTCTTTTGCCATAACGACGGCGGTTTTGCCGGCAGGGCTTGTGCCCCTCGTAGTCGCGCCGGATCGCACGAGGATCCGGACAACGTCTGTGTGTCCCCGCGCGGCGGCGGTCATCATGGGCGTGAACCCGACGTCGTTGCCCCGGTCGGGATTGGCGCCCCGTGCGAGCAGTTCACGCACCGCGTCCGCATGTCCGGAGGTGGCCGCCGCCATCAGGAGCGTTTGGCCCTGCATGAAGCGAGAGGTGTTCACATCGACCCCGTGGTCGAGTTCCCTGGCAAGCAACCCGGTGTTGCCTTGCTCCACCGCGTCGAATGCAGTCTGCTCATCGCCGGAAACGGCGACGTGCCGAGCCCAGAGGTAGAGGGCACCGATCATGGCGACGATCAGCAAGAACCATCGCATGGAACACCTCGCTTATGGAGTCGCCCGGGCCGACGCAGACTCTCCGCCGATCTCCCGCAGGCACCATTTGATCAGCAATTGCTCACGTTCCGTGTCAGCACGCTGCAATGCCTCAGCCACGTGTGTACGCGCCGGCGCCGCCGCCGGTCCCATGTATCCCAGCGCGACCACGGCCCGCTCTCGCTTTACGACGTCTTTATCTTCGAGCCCGGGCAGCAGAATCCCGATCACCTCATCGGGAAACCGGGACAGCAGCTTGAATCCCCACCCGGGCACCTGCCCGGCCGACCCCTCCAGAAACCTCCGGGCCAGCACGCGAGAGGCGGGCCGGAGATGGTCGCCCAGTTCACTGGCATAAGCCTCGTAAATGTACACAACGACGTCCGACTCCTGCATGAACCCGCCACGGCCCCCGCCACCCTGCCAGGGGAACTGTTTGTCGGGCTCGATGGCCCAGAGCGCCGCGGGTTTGAGCGCGGGTTGTTTTATGCGCGCGTTCTGGATGGCCGGGATCGCCTCCCTGGCGACGGGTCCAAGCAGGCCGAGGTAGATCATCATGTTGTAGCCATCCACCTCATTAGAATTCCGAAGCTGGGCAATCATGAATTGAACCGCCGGCGCGGCGTCCTCGCCGCCGATCTGCGACATCGCCCGCACGGCCGCCCATCGCAGCGGCACCGCGTCGGATGCCAGCATCTTCGCCAGGCGTTTCTGCGCCGGGCGCGCGGCCGGACCCATGCGGCCCAGGGCATCGGCCGCGTCGGGCGCCGTCTGTGGATCGTCGAGCAGCTTGACCACCGCATCCATCGCGCCGGCGGCTGCGGGTCCGAGCGTGCCGACCGCCTGAAGCGCGGCCAGGCGCGTGAGTTCATCGGGATCCGCCAGCAGAGCCGCGAGCTTGCCCGCCAGCGGCGCGGCCGACGCACCAGCCAGTCCGGCGGCCCGTGTTGCACGACGCCGCACGGCGACATCGTCACTGCCAAGCGCCTTGCTCAACACGTCAATTGCACGGCCATCTTCCGGGGCTATGCGCAGCAGCGCGGCGGCGGCCGACAGTCGCGCGGGCACGGACACATCATCCAGCAGCTTCACCAGCGCGGGTACGGCGGACTTGGCCTCCGCGCCCAGCGATCGCAAATCATCCGCCGACTCGGCCCGGGCTGCGGCGTCGGGCGATGCGAGTTTCCCGATCAGGGCGGGAATCTCCTCCGCGCTCGCCTGCCCCTGCCCGACGACATACCCGGAACCGCCAGAGGCCTGCATAACCTGGCCCGGCATGCGCAGGCTGGCGCGAACCCGCTGCGCTCGCACCAGGCCTGGGTAGTTCGTCCGATTCAGTGCCAGGTCGAAACTGGCGGCCTCATTGTCGGCCCCGTGCGGAACAGTCGTGATTATCGCAGTCTTTCCGGCCAGCATCAGTTCCACGGCGTCGCTCAGCCGCGATACTGTGCCGCAATAAGCCAGCGGCAGGTCCGGGCGTGCCGGCCCGAGTTTCCACCAGCCATCGGCCGAGGATTGGACCTGATACCAGTTGCGCCCCATGCAGACCAGCGTCGTGTTGCCCGAGACGAACAGCACGCCTCTCTGGCCGGGCCCGGCCCATTCCAGGATGTCCCGCGGCACCGCCGCACCTGGTGTGGCCACCACCTGATGTCGTATCGGTTCGGCGTCCACCTTCTCTTTGAGATCGCGCACCTTCTTGAGGATCACCGCGCCCTTGTCGCGACTGAACTTGTCCACCTCAATAATGGCAATCTGCTGCGAATCGCCGACGATCCTGCCCAGCGTTGGCGCCAAATCAATGTACGCCCATGCCCACGGCGCCGGACCCAGAAGCACGATCACGAGAATGACCAACGATTTTACAAGCCTCGACATGAAATACTCCGTCTGAGAACCGCTCGACTCAATCAAGGTAGCCCAAGCTGACCAATACAAGCTGCTGGTCAGCCGTCAGAACCCGCAGCAGGTCTTTCTGGGCTGCGTCCAGGTCGGCCTTTGCCTTTTCTCTTGCTTTACGCAGCACCGCCATTTTCTCCTGGAGTTCGGCGATGGGGGTTTTCGCATCGGCAAGTGCGGCCTGAAGATCCGCCTGAGCCTGACTCACGGCGCCATTCATGCCGGGACCGCCAGGACCGCCGCCAAATCCGACGCCGGCCAGCGTGAGCGTGTTGCCGCCACGACCACCCCGGCCGCCGAACATCCCGCCCCGTGGGCGCCCCGGCTGGTCTGCCAAACGCCTGGTAAAAATGGCCGCGTCCAACATCTTGAGTTGTTCGGGCGTGAGGATCGCCCTGAGTTTGGCCAGGCCCTCGTCGGGTTTGTCACTGGGTGCGGCCGCCTGTTCACGCAGGATCTGGATCTTCACTTTCTGTTCCCGGGTCAAATCAAAATCGGGATTGAGGCTCAACTCACCGAGCACGGCAAGTGTATCGACAAGACTGCCGGTGCCTCCGAAGACCGGCCCGCCTCCGGGTCCGCCAGGGCCACCCGCGTCGCCACCCGGTCCGCCGCCGCGTCCGCCCGGGCCACCGCCGCCCGGCCCGCCAAAGCCTCCGCCTGGCCCGAAAAAGCCGCCGCCCGGCGGTCCGCCGAAGCCGCCGCGACCGCCGCCGAGGCCGACAGTGAGGACCGGGTCAGCTTCCACGATCTGCCTCGCGGCCGCGACCTTCTGCAACTTCGGGCCAATCACCATCCATTCCTCGTCGCTGGCGAGGATCTTCGCCTTGACATCATCCATGCCGCGGCCGCCGAAACCTCCGGGGCCTCCGCCGAATCCCGGCGGCCCGCCGAACCCGCCCCCCGGACCGCCCGCGCCGGGACCCGCATCCGGCGGCCCAGCCTGGGCATACGCCAGCGAAGACACCCCCACCACGATGCCCAGCAACATGACCAACGGTATTCGAGTAAGCACCAGTAGCTCCTTGTCTGAAAGAACGCTCACGTTGCACCACATGCAGTGGGGTGAGCCCGCAATTCGTTTAGTGTCCATCCTGCTGCCATGGTGGCAGAGGATAGTGCGTGCAACCTTAAGATGTGATTAAGACGGCTGGGGCCGGATATGGAATATGCCCATCAAGACAATAGAGGCACCTCTTCCGGCGTTACAGATGCAGGTGGTCGGTCCCGATCACACAATCTTGTATTTACATGGACAAGTACCCTTGCCCATGCCTTTGAGAAGGAGAAGCCATGAAGAAGACAAGCCGGACGGTGGCCGTGGTTGCTGGCGGGGTTGCTTTGTTTGTCTCAAGCTGGGGGCTGGCTGCCGACTGGCCCCAGTGGCGCGGGCCGAATCGCGACGCCAAGGTCAGTGATTTCAAAGCGCCCCAGATCTGGCCCAAGCAGTTGGCCCAGAAATGGAAAGTGAAGGTGGGCGCCGCCGATGCCACGCCGGCGCTGGTGGGGGACAAGCTCTATGTCTTCTCCCGCGACGGGGCCGATGAGGTCATCTCCTGCCTCGACGCGGCCACTGGCAAGCAGGTCTGGCAGGACAAATCGCCGGCCGGCGCCACCGTTGGGGGACCCGCCTCCGGGCATCCCGGTCCCAGGAGTTCGCCCGCCGTGGCTGACGGAAAAGTCGTCACTCTGGGCGTCGGCGGGATTGTCTCCTGCCTTGACGTGGCCACCGGGAAAGTCATCTGGCGCAACAACGAGTACAAGGCTGTCCCCCGCTTCTCCACGGCAGCGTCTCCCATCATCGTGGACGGGCTGTGCGTCGTCCCGCTGGGCGGCGGCGGCAACGGCGCCGTGGTCGCCTTCGATCTGGCCACCGGCAAGGAGAAGTGGAAGTACGCCGGCGAAGGCCCGGCATATGCCTCGCCCGTGTTGTTGACGGCGGATGGCGTCAAGCAGGTTGTCACCATGCTGGAGCGAAGCGTCGTCGGTATCTCCATGGCCGATGGCAAACTACTGTGGCAACTCCCGGCCCAGACCGGGGGCATGGGGTTCTATAACGCCGCCACGCCGGTCGTGGATGGCTCGACGGTGTACATCACCGGATCCGGTTCGGGCTTCAAGGCCCTGAAGATTGAAAAGAAGGGCGACGCCTTCGCGGCCACGGAAGTGTGGAACAACGCCGACTACGGCACCGCGTTCAACTCACCCGTGCTCAAGGACAACATGCTTTTTGCCATCGACAGCAGCGGGAAGTTCTTCTGCGTCGACGCGAAAGACGGCAAGACGCTCTGGAGCGGCGCGGCCGTCGCGGCCGCAGGAGCAGCCCCGGCCGGCGGCGGGATGGGCGGAGGAGGCATGGGTGGTCGCGGCGGTGGCATGGGGCGTGGCGGCAATAACTACGGCGCCCTCATCGACGCCGGTTCGGTCATCATCGCACTGCCGCCGAATTCCGAATTGATCGCCTTCAAGCCCGATGGCAAGCAATATACAGAGGTTGCCCGCATTAAGGTTGCCGAAACTCCGACGTTCGCCTTTCCCGTGATCGCCGGCAGTCAGGTCTTCGTCAAGGACGCGGATTCGGTGGCGGCGTATGCGTTTGAATGATCGTTGGCCTCGTTGCCGTACAGGGCGATGATCTTGTAGGCGCCGGCCTTCTTCACATCCACGGTGTAGTTGTACCACTCCCCGTCCTCGGCCCAGCCGATGTAGAACTGATTCACCGGCGGGTCCACCATGTTCTGCTTGTGGTTGAAGTCGGCGAAATCCTTGGTGTAGGAGACATCGACGCCTTCGTCCTTGCGGAAGTTCCAATGGTAGGCTGTGGCATCGGGACGCTGATGGTCCTTCTGCTGGTTGAGGACACCGGCCGGGCCCTGCGGCTTAGCCTCACGGCGCATTGTGGCCGCTGGCTGCATCCTCGCCGTCGCTCGTGGGCCAACGCTCGAAGACGATCTTGCCATCGACTTTTCTGGCAAAGTAAGCCTCGATTTCCAGGCCGGGCTGCCAGAGAGTGATGCGTTCGACGGCTTTCCGCAGGTCGATGGCCTGCTGGTCCTCGATCGACGCGGGGCCGTGTCCGAGGGATTTGTAGAACGCGCACCCATCGTGGGCGATCAGCACGATCCGCCGCAGGCCATGCTCGCGGACGAGGAACTCGACTTCGCTTTCCATGGCCGTCTGCTCGTAGTAGGTCATCGCGTGCCCGGCCAGGCACGCGGCCCCGCCCGGAGCGGCCAGGCGGTCGTAACGCGGCAGCCCCAGCCCGGCATGGAGGAACTCGTCCATCTGCTCGCCGAAGCGGCCGTCGCTGCAATAAATGGCCGCCGCCTGAACCCGCCGTTCGTCGAATGGCAACTGGCTGGTAAAGGCCACGGGCCTGGCTCTGCGACGCGGGTTGGTCTGGACGGTCATACAGGCTCCTTTCCATTCCAAACAAATGATGCCGGGTCGGAACTGCCAAAGCCATTAGAAAACGGTTCGGGAAATTGAGCCGGAGACGACCTCGGCAACATGCCCTCTTGCCCGCGATAGGCACGCGTAGGAGGCTACTTATGCCGCCACCATGTGGGACACCGAGCCAGAGCCGACTTTCCGCGCGAGTCACCATGACGAATGCCAGACGTTTGCATCGTTTCAAGACCGTGATGTCGCTCATGTGCATAATGCTGACCGTCACAGGAGGTTGTGGACATCGCACGGCCTTGCGGCAACCTGCGACCCCGACCACCACCGCTACCGCCCGTGCCGATGCAACGCGGCCGGCAGCGTGGTATCAACTGATCACCGTGTCCGAGGCCACGGCCGACTTGCGGGATCAAGATGATATCCAGAACGACCCGGTCGAGACGGTTTTTGCGGTTTATCCAAGTTACAGCAACCTCGGCCTCTCGCGCGAGGAGGCCTTCAAGGTGCTGCTGGTCACCAACACTTATGCGCCCGGCGTGTTCGAAGGTGGTGCCCGCACTTCAGGTCAATGCTGGGCCATGCGTACGCTCTTTCAACAGCCGGACGTTCGCGACGCCCTCCTGGATCTGCTCAATCGTGCGGGCATGGCAGGGCAACTCCACGCACTTCTCGGTCTCTATCTGCTTGATCGCCCGGCGTTTGATCGACATGCCCCACGATACCAGGCTGACCGTCGCGGAGTTAACACTTTCTTTGGTTGCATCCATGTCGAGCGCCGCGTCTGCGACGTTGTGGGCGCGTTTCGCTATATCAACACCAAAGATGCCCTCAGAGACTTGCAGGAATGAGGTTCCGGCAACATTCGCAGACACGCCTCGATCACCGCACCCCGGATGGTTTCGCGCCTCAATTCCTGTTGGCGATCACTGACCAGCCAGCGGTGATCCTCGTAACCGGTTCCTCTGGCGTTGTGGCTGCGGACCACCGACCACTGACTCCTCCCATTTTGCCTTCTTCACTTGACGTCTTTCCTTGGGTGCAGCCCCATGCCTAGCAGCACGATCGCCGCCGCGGCCGAGATCGCCAGGCCCGGCCACGCTCCGGGCGTGCTGTAGTGAAAGCGCACGGCGTGTTTCCCGGTCCCGACCGCCACGGCCAGGAATGCGTCGTCCGCGATCACCAGCGACGCCGGCGCCCCGTCCACGCTCACGCTCCAGCCGTCGTCGGCCGTCTCCAGAAGCATGACATATCCAACGCCCGGCGCTGTTACCTCAACGGCAATCGTGTCGGAGCCTTCCCGTTTCCACTCGCATGGCAATGGGGCCGCTCGCGCCGGAGCGGGCTGTGTTGTGGCCTGACGTGCGGCGCCTGGCAACAGGATTTGTCCCCGTGGTATTGTCTCGGCCCGCCGCAACCGTGACTGGATCTCCGCGGCCTCCAGCCACTGTGCCGCTGAGGCCGGATAGAACGCCGCCCGCGGCGCGGGGTCAGGCACCTCGTACAGCGGAATTCCCGGCCAGCCGCCGACTTGTGTCAAATCCGCCCTCACCTGCCGCGACAGCACGTACTTCACGCCGAGGAATGCCAATGCCCGTGGCGACAGTCGCGAACCGCTGAACTCCTGTATGTTCGTCGTCGCCGGCAATTGCGCCAGGCTCAACATCGTGCGATATGCACGGGCCAGCATCAGCGAGTCGAAGAACCCGACATCGTCGATCTCGCGGTTGATGCTCACCGGCACCGAGAAGTCGAACGCCACGCGCGCGTTGCCTGCGGCCGCGAGGATATCCCGCTGTGCCTGGTCCATCCGCCCTGCCGGAGTGTTCTGGATGAACGCGCGATCGTGCAAGGTCACATCTGCCGCATTTCCCGCGAGTAGCGCCATCACCAGCGTTCTCCGCCACCACACCCCCCTGGGTTTCGGCTGCCCGGCCCGCACGACCCCGCACCACGCCGCCTCCACCGCCAGCCCGGCCGCCAGCGACAGGGCGAACGTCGTCACATAGAACTGGCGCACCGGACTGCGCAGATATGTCCCCGGCAACAGCGACATGAGCCTCTGGGCAAACGGCAGTGCCATCACCGTCGCCAGAATTCCGATGATGATCCAGAAGAGCCACAGCGCCGCCGGCGGGCGTTTCCGGGCAATGCACTTCGCCCCGAGAGACCCGGCCGCCAGCAGCGGGAGCAGGCCCATGTAGATAACCGTATCCCAGAAGACCATGTCTTCCCCGGCCACAAACTCATGTCCCTTGTTCTCCGCCAGCGCGGCCGGCCAGCCGTTGACCCACGGATAGAGCAGCGACCGCAGCCGCCACGGCGGCAGGGGGATGTCGTTGTACGCCTGGCCCAGCGCCAAGACACGCGTCGAGCGGCGGACCAGGAGCGACATCGGCACGAGAGCAAACGCCGCCAGGGCCGCGCCCAGGGTCAGCGCGCCCAGGAGTTTCCACCGGCCGGTTCCCCTGGCGCGGACGCAAATGTACAGGGCCGCCACACCCAGCGCATAGGCCGGAATCTGCGGATGTCCGGCGAGAAGGACCGCCGCCGTGGCCACGCTCAGTGCTGCCAGCCGCCGGCCGTCTCCTGTCGCCGCGATTGCCGATCGCGGTGCGTGT
>JBEKVL010000171.1:0-9864 GCA_049514055.1 Tepidisphaeraceae bacterium
CCTTCTGGAAGTACACCTTGTTGTCCTTGACCACCGCCACCTGAGTCCCCTCGGCATTGCTGATCAGGGCGGCCGTGGGAATCGCCAGCGGCGGGACGGACTGGGTTACGGGGAACTGCACCAGCCCGTACATGCCGGGATAGAGGGCGTTGTCAGTGTTGGGAACATGCACTTCGCAGCGAACCGTGCGGGTGGCCGAATCCAGAGCGCCGCTCCAGCGTTCCACGGTCCCGATGAAGTTGCGGCCGGGGAAATTGCGAACCGTCAGTTTCACCTCCAGGCCCTTGCGGATCGTGGTGGCATAGACCTGGGGAACATTGACGAACACCCGGAGCGTATCGGTCTGGTTGAGGCGGAAAAGCTCGCGACCGACGGCGGTATTGGAGGCGCTGAGCAACGCGCCGATGTCGTAGTTGCGGGTGATGATGATGCCGGCGAAAGGCGCCGTGACTTTCTCGAAACCCTGGAGCGTCGCCAGCTTGTCGATGGCCGCCTGCGAGGCGGCCTCGCTGGCGCGGGCAGCCTCGTAGGCTTTTTCAGACTGGATGGCGGCGGATTGTTTTTCCTCCACCTGCTGCGGCGTGAGGAATTCCTTGACCGAGTGGTCCTCGTAGCGCTTGAGGGTACTCTGGGCCAGTTCCATGTCCGACTTGGCCTTGTCGGCATTGGCCCGGGCCTGGCCGAAGTTGGCCCGGGCCTGGTTCAGATCGGCGTCGACATCCGGGGCGTCGATTTCGGCCAGAAGCTGGCCGGCCTCGACGCGGTCGCCGATGTCGACGTGCTGGCGCTTGAGATAGCCGCCGGCACGGGGGTAGATGGCGGTGTCCTGAAAGGCGCGGACGTCGGCCGGAAGGACGACGTCGGAGGTGACGGCCGACTGGACGGGCCTGACCAGGTTGACAATGGGGCGCGGGTCGGCGTTGCTCGCGGTGTCGGCGAGAAGCTGCGCCTCGTGTTCCTTGCGGGGCGACCAGCCGAGCATGAACAGCGCCCCAAGGAACGCCAGGGCGAACAGCACCAGCAGCAGCATGGCCGGCGTGCCGATGCGCGGCATCGCTTCGGCGTCCGCGCGGTGTTCGGGTTCGCCTTTGACAACCGGGATGACCGGGATGGCAGCGGTTTGGGAGTTCATTCTTGCAGCTCCTTTTCGACTTGGGTCACAGGCGCGCGGCCGCGGAGAAGGCTATAAACGACGGGAACGAAAAACAGGGTCGCGAAGGTGGCCATGAGCAGGCCGCCGATGACGGCCCGGCCCAGGGGGGCGTTCTGCTCGCCGCCCTCGCCCAGGCCCAGGGACATGGGCAACATGCCGATGATCATCGCCAGCGCCGTCATCATCACCGGCCGCAAACGCGTGATTCCGGCGGCCAGGGCGGCCGCCAGTGCGTTATCGCCTTCTTTGCGGCGGTCGTTGGCAAAGGTGATCATGAGGATGCTGTTGGCCGTGGCCACGCCGATGCTCATGATCGCGCCCATCAGGGCGGGCACGCTGACCGTCGTGCCCGTGGCGAAGAGCATCCAGAGAATTCCCGAAAGGGCGCCGGGCAGCGCCATGAGGATGATGAGCGGATCGAGCCAGGACTGGAAGTTGATGACCAGCAGCAGATACACCAGGACCACGGCGAAGATCAGCCCGTAGCTCAGCCCGGTGAACGAGGCGTCCATGCTTTCGACCTGCCCGCGGAGATTGATCGTGGAGCCGCGCGGCAGCTTGGACTCGACCTCTTTGATAACCTTGCGGACTCCGTTGGCCACGCGGCCCAGGTCGGTTCCGGCCACGCCCACCTGCACGTCGTAGGTGGGCATGATGTTGAAGTGGGTGATGTTGGCCGGCGACACGCCGCGGGAGAGCGTGGCAAGATTGCCGAGCAGTTGTGAACGATCGGGTGATGGCGAATCGATGGGCAGAATCGGCGTGTTCTCCAGGGCGTTGACGGTGTCGATGCGATACTGGGGCGTCTGCACCAGCACGCTGTAGTTGACGCCGCTGCCGGGATTGAGCCAGAAATTGGGGGCGGTCATCAGGCTGGAACTGAGCGAGATCAGCAGATCGTTGGCCACTTCGCGCTGCGACACCCCTGCCTGGCTGGCGAGCGTGCGATCGACGTTGATGCGGATGTCGGGAATGTTGCTGACCTGCCCGAGCCGCGCGTCGGCCGCGCCGGGGATCTTGAGTATGTCGCCGAGAATCCGGCGGGCAATGACCTCGTTCTCCGCGGTGTTACGCGGCGGGCCGGTGAGTTGGACGTCGATCGGCGCCGCCAGGCCGAAATTCAGAACCTGCGTCGCGATGTCCGGCGGCTGGAAGAAGAAGACGATGCCGGGCATTTCCAGGGGCAAGCTCTTGCGGAGTTGGCGGATGTACTCCGCAGTGGGCCGGTGGTTCTCCTTCAGGGAGATCATCACCTCGCCGTCGGCGGCCGAAATCAGCGTGCCATCGCTCATCGACAGGTTGAGGCCGCTGTAGGGGATGCCGATGTTGTCCAGCACCGTCCCCAGTTCGCGCTCGGGGATTTCCCGGCGGATGATATCTTCAACCTGGGCGAAAATGCGCGCCGTCTCTTCGATGCGCGTGCCGGGATGGGCGCGGACGTGCAGGCGGATCTGGCCGGCGTCAACCGACGGGAAGAAATCGCGGCCGATCATCGGGAAAAGAGAACACGAGCCGCCGGCCAGGATGATGAAGCCGGCAATCACCGAAGGGCGGTGATGCAACGACCAGCCAAGCATCCCGCCGTAGAACCGGCGCAGAGCTTCGAAAGCGGCGTTGAACGCCAGATGAAAGCGCCAGGGAACCCGCAGCCAGAAGAGCATCAACGCCAGGAGCATGCCGGAGAGGATGGCGCCAAGTTGCAGTCGGGCGCTCTCCGGGTCTCGTGCATACCAGTGTTGCAGCGCGCCGACCGCTCGATGCACATGCACCGAGATCGTTCCCGGCGCGAAGTATCGCAACGAGTCGATGCCCGCCCCGATCAATGCGGCCACAAGCAGCAGCCCGATCCAGCGCAGGCTGCGACGGTGCTGGCGATGCATCGAGTGCGGATCGGTCGGATCAATCTGCCCGCCGTACATTTCAACCTCGGCCGCCAGCAGGTAGTGGACCATCGTGGGAACGAGGGTTCGGCTGAGGAGGTAGCTCGTCAGCATGGCGATGACGACGGCCATGGCCAGGGGAACGAAGAGGAATTTGGCGGCGCCGCTGATGAAGACCACGGGGACAAAGACGATGCAGATGCAGAGCGTGGAGACGAACGCAGGGACGGCGATCTGCTGGGCGCCGTCGAGGATGGCCTGCACCAGGCGTTTGCGCTGGTGGAGGTTGCGGTGGATGTTCTCGATTTCGACGGTGGCATCATCGACGAGGATGCCGACCGCCAGCGCCATTCCGCCCAAGGTCATGACGTTGAGCGAATGGCCGAGAAACCCCAGGGTGATGATGGCGACGAGGATGGAGAGCGGGATGGAAATGACGACGATGAGCGTGCTGCGCCAACTTCCCAGGAAGAGGAGAATCATCAGGGCGGTGAGTCCGGCGGCGATGGCGGCTTCCTTGATGACGCCTTCGACGGCCGCCCGCACGAACAGCGACTGGTCGAACATTGGCGTGATGTTCATCTCCGGCGGCAGCGTAGCCGCGATCCGCGGGAGGTTCGCCCGGATGTTCTTGACGACGTCGATGGTGGACGCCTTGCTGTCTTTGAGGATGGGCAGGAGCACGCCGCGGCGTCCGTTGGCGTGGACCAGATTGGTCTGGACCGAGAAGCCGTCGCGAACATGGGCGACGTCTTTGATGCAGACGGTGATACCGTTGACGGTCTTGATGGGCAGGTCGTTGAGGGCGGCGACGGTTTCGGGGCTGCTGTTGAGACGGATCGGATATTCCTGCGGGCCGATCTTGGCCGACCCGGCCGGAAGAATGAGGTTCTGGGCGTTGACGGCATTGGAGACGTCATTGGGCGAGATGCCCCAGGCGTAGAGGCGGTCGGGGTCGATATCGACCATGATCTGCCGCTGTTTGCCGCCGTATGGATAGGGGATCTGCACGCCCTGGATGGTGATGAGTTGCGGGCGGAGGAAGTTGACGGTGGTGTCGAATATCTGCTGCTCGGACATCGTGTCGCTGCTGATGGAGAGCATCAGGATCGGCACGCTGGAAGCGCTGTAGCGGATGACCAGCGGCGGGGTGGTCCCCGGAGGCATTTGACGGATGGCGGCCTGGGAGACGGCCGTGACCTGGGCGGTGGCCGCCTCGATGCGGGCGCCTTTCTGGAAGAAGACCTTGATGACGGCGATGCCATTGAGCGACTGGCTTTCGATGTGGTCGATGTCGTTGACGGTGGTGGTGAGAAATCGCTCGAAGTTGCTGACCATGCGTTTCTCCATGTCGTCTGGAGAGATGCCCGCATAGTTGAAAATGACCGAGACGACGGGAATGTCGATCTCCGGGAAAATGTCGGTGGGCATCCGCAGAATGGTGACGATGCCCAGGATGGCCACGAGCATGGCGGCCACCACGAAGGTGTAAGGACGACGGAGTGCGAGTCTGACAATCCACATAATCTCTTGCCTGGTTCAGTTGGCCGGCAGTTCCCGCTCGCCGAAAGCGGTGCGGAGCAAATCCATGGCGGCGGCGATGGCGTTCTGTTGTGTTTCGGAAAGGCCGGACACCTGGCCGGCGAGGAGTTCGAGCGTGCCTTCACGGGCGGTTTCGAGGATGGAGCGGCCGCGGGCGGTGAGGTCGAGGGCGACCTGCCGGCGGTCTTCGCGGCATCCACGACGCACCACGAGTTTGCGGGTGACCAGTCCCTGGACCATCCGCGACGCGCTGGGCAGGGCGCAGCCGAGGTGTTCGGAAATGGCCGAGAGGCTGGCCGTGGGATAGCGGCCGATGAGCACGAGGGTGCGGAACTGCGGCACGGAAATCCCGTACGCGCGGTGGCGTCGCATGTGGGCGCGAATGAACCACATCACCGGCGGCAGTCCATCCAGCAGCGCCCTGGCGCAGCGATGCCGCGAAGGGGCCTTGCTCGTTGCAGAGGGCAATCGTTGCATATGCTAATCATAATCGTGAACGCGGGAGTGTCAAAGCGGGCTGCGCCCCTGCCGCCCCCTCATGGGGCTGACCATTGTCCCCATCACTGGCCTCGATAATATGACGGTCTATGAACAACTTCACCTTCTACGCCCCCACCCGGCTCGTCTTCGGCAAAGGAACCATCGGCAACCTCGCCACCCTCGTGCCGCAGAACGCTCGCGTTCTGCTCGCCTATGGCGGCGGCTCGATCAGGAAGAACGGCGTCTACGAGCAGGTAAAGACAGCGCTCGCCGGCCGGACCGTCTTCGAGTTCGGCGGCATCCAGCCCAACCCACTCTATGAAACCTGCATGAAGACGGCCGAACTTGGCAGGAGGGAATCCGTCGATTTCCTGCTGGCCGTCGGTGGCGGGTCGGTACTCGATGGCGTGAAGTTCATCGCCGCCGCCATGCGTCTCCCGGCTGGCGATCCGTGGGACATCCTCGCCAAGAACGCCCCCGTCAAATCGGCCGTGCCGCTGGCAACGGTGCTGACGCTCCCGGCCACCGGCTCCGAATCCAACTCGTTCTCAGTCATGTCGCGCGAGTCAACAAAGGAAAAACTCGCCTTCTCGTCCGAGGCGGTGATCCCTCGCTTCGCCATCCTCGATCCCCAGACGACATTCACGCTGCCGGCCAGACAAACCCGCAACGGCGTCGTCGACGCCTTCGTGCATGTCATGGAGCAGTACGCAACCTGTCCGGTCAACACCCCGCTCCAGGACCGCCAGGCCGAGGCCATCCTGACCACGCTCGTGGAAGAAGGCCCCAAGGTGCTCGCCAATCCGAACGACTACGACACGCGGGCCAACATCATGTGGTGCGCCACCCAGGCCCTGAACACGCTCATCGGCTGCGGCGTCGTGCAGGACTGGGCCACGCACATGATCGGCCACGAATTGACCGCCCTGTACGCCCTCGACCACGCGGAAACACTGGCCATCGTCCTGCCGCGACTCCTGCGGCACCAGAAAAAATCCAAGGCCGCGAAACTCGACCAGATGGCCAAACGCGTGTGGGGCGTCAAGGCAAGAAGCCAGGATGCCCGGATCGAAACGGGCATCGCGCGAATCGTCGGGTTCTTTGAATCACTCGGGATGCCCACGCACCTGTCGGCCTATCAGATCGCCCCGCCCGACGCAGCCGGGAAAATCAGCCGACGATTCGCGGATCGGGGCGTGGTCTTGGGCGAACACAAGGATCTGACGCCGGATCGCGTGGCGGCAATCTTGAACGACTGCTGACGCGGAGTTGCTAGTTGTCAGTTATTAGTTGTCAATAATACCAGGCAATGACGACTATCAACTGCCAGTTCCGCATTACCCGATCGACTTGCCCGCGAGAACCTTGGCGATCGTCTGGCGCGAGGCCGGCACCGATCCCGGAGATTCGCGGTCGACGAACTGCGGCCCCGCCGAGCCCGCCACACGCTCGACGCGAACCGACTCCGGCCTGGAGATCGCGGGTTTGCCGATCACGGATGCGACTTCGTTGACCTCGGCCTTCTTCTGGGCAAGCCGCTGCTGGAGGTCGGCCAGTTGCGTCTCGAGCTCCTCATATTCCGACATGGTCTGTGCGTAGATCTGTTCGCCTTCAGTCAGCCATTCCTTGAACGATTTCATGTGCCTTTTCCCTTTCCGGGTGCGCGCGATGCCTCAGCAGGGAACATCGTCAGCGGCGGAGGCTGATATCACTCGCATCCCCGTCCGATAAGTTTCAAAAACCGGTCTTGGTCTTGTTGACCACCTTGTCATTGGTGAACGAAACCGTGATCTGCCTGTCTCCCGCCTTCCACACGAACTGACGCGTATCGAGGCCGCCGGAGGCGGTCTGGCCGGCCGCTTCGCCTTTCCCAAGGATGTTCCGCACCTGATCGGGGGTCATCCCGATGCGGACTTCCTCATAGTGCTTCTTATCGACAGCGTCACGGTCGCAACCGGCAACGGCCAGAAGCACGACCGCCGACATCAGCATCCGTTTCATCTTATCCTCCTCCGCAAGCGGTCATTTCTTCACGAGGTCGTTCAGGATACCCGAAAGCCGGGCCCGCACCCGCGCAAGCTCCTCCGGGATGTTCTCGGCATCGTCGGCCACGACCACCTTCTTCTGGCCGAATTGTATCTCCTCCATCGCGGGCTTCCCCGACGGCTTGGGCGAGGGGTATTCCGGCTTGAAGTCGTCCCAGGTTTCAAACAGGCTCACGAGCTGGAGCTGCTGCATCTCGTTGAGCGTGCCCTGGGCATCGCCATACATCTTGCTGTTGGCCTTGATGCCTCCGTTGGGGAGGATGAAGAGCGATTCGTCAACCTTGGCCTGCCCGCCGACGCGATGGTAGGACATCGCCTGGAATTTCTTGAGCGTATCGTAGCGGGTCTGCTCGACCGTCTTGCGGGGGTCTTCCGAGACACACGAGAGGCTCAGCGCCGTCACGGCAGCGACGATGATGATGGTATGAACGCGCATGGCCGGAGAATCTACGCGGAAGACGCGGGAAATGGTAGGGTGGGCACCGCCCACCATTTCGCTAGAACCCCCGCTCCGCCAGCTCCACCGCCTTCAGCAGCGCCCGCGCCTTGTTCATGGTCTCCTCGTACTCGCTGGCCGGGACGGAGTCGGCCACGATGCCGGCGCCGGCCTGGATGTCGTAGGTGTGCGATGTATAGACAATAGTGCGCATCGCGATGCACATGGCCAGGTTGCCGGCGTAGTCGAGATACCCGGCCGCGCCGCCATACGGCCCGCGGCGGGTGGGCTCGAGTTCGTCGATGATCTGCATGGCGCGAATCTTGGGGGCGCCGCTGACCGTCCCGACCGGCAGGCTCACGCGCAGGGCGTCCAGCGCCGTGTATCGATCGTCCAGGATCCCCGTGACATTGGTGCAGATGTGCATCACGTGGCTGTAACGCTCGACGGCCAGCACGTCGCTCAGTCGCACCGAGCCGACCTTGGCCACCCGGCCGATGTCGTTGCGGTGCAGGTCCACCAGCATGATGTGCTCGGCACGCTCCTTCGGGTCTGCCAGCAGTTCCTGCTCCAGCGCGATGTCCTCGGCCTCGGTGGCCCCGCGCCGGCGCGTGCCGGCGAGCGGCCGGCTGGTGACCTTCCGGTCGATGACCTGACACAGGATCTCCGGGCTGGCCCCGATCAGCGTGCAGGCAGGATTCCGCAGGTAGAACATGAACGGCGAGGGATTGATGATGCGCAGGGCGCGGTAGACATCGAACGGGTTGGCGGCGCTTTGCGCCCGCAGCCGCTGGCTGGGAACGAACTGAAAAATGTCGCCGGCGCGGATGTACTCCTTGCCGTTCTCGATGGCCTTCTCGAATGCTTCGCGGGTGAAGTTGCTTTCGACGGCCAGCGTCGCCGGCCCGGCCACGTCGATCTCGCCGGGCTTGAACGCCGGGGTCTGGCTGAGCCGCTGCACGACCGCATCGACGCGTTCGCAGGCCTCGATGTACGCCCGGGCCGCCCCGCCGCGGGAAACGTCGGCATTGGCGATCACACGAATGGTCTTGTCCACCTGGTCGAAGACGACGAGGGTCTCATAGAGCCCCAGAAGCAGGTCCGGCAGATTGCGGTCGTCCCTGGGCGGCCTGGGCAGCGACTCGCCTTCGTAGTAGCGGATCGTGTCATAGCCGGCGTAGCCGACGAGCCCCCCAGTGAAGGCGGGCAGTTTGGGGTCGCGATAGAACTTCCGCCCGCCGACGAGTTGCTGCAAATCGGCCAGTGGATCGGTGGTGGCAAACGTCTTCTCGACCTGCCCGCGGCGCGACATCACCGCCCGGCCGTTCTTCACTTCATAAACGGCCACCGGCGACGTGGCGATGAAACTGTAGCGGCCGATCTTTTCGTTGCCGACCACGCTTTCCAGAAGGAATGCGTGGTCCTGTCCCGCGGCCAGCAACTCAAACGCCGTGACCGGAGTCAGGTGGTCGGACAGGAGCTGGCGATAGACGGGAACCAGCTCGTGGTCGCCGGCAATGGCCGTGAAACGGTCGAGATCTGGAAAGTAGCGAGGCATAGGCCGGAAATTGTAGTCGGGATACGCGGGTTATCCAGACGGCGCGGCCTCACCGCGCGTATTCCACGGCCCGAACTTCGCGAATCAGCGTCACCTTGATCTCGCCGGGATACGTCATCGTCTCCTCGATCTTCTTCGCCACGTCACGGGCGACCTTCGCCGAGATCGCATCGTCCATCTTGTTGGCATCCACGATCACGCGAATCTCCCGGCCGGCCTGAATGGCGTAGGCCTGACGTACGCCGTCGAAGCCCATGGCGATTCCTTCAAGTTCCTGCAATCGCTTGATGTACCGGTCCAGACTCTCGCGCCGCGCGCCCGGCCGGCTGGCGCTGATGGCGTCGGCAGCCATGATGATCGGCGTGTACGGCGTCGTCGAGGGCACGTCGCCGTGGTGGCCTTCGCAGGCGTTGAGCACGGCCTCGGACTCGTTGAATTTCTTGAGGAAATCCTTGCCGATCTGCGGGTGCCCACCCTCGGTCTCGTGGTCCATCGCCTTGCCGATGTCGTGGAGCAACCCCGCCCGGCGGGCGATCGTGCCATCGAGACCGAGCTCGTCGGCGATCACCTGCGAGATGTACGCGACCTCGATCGAGTGCCGCAGCACGTTCTGGCCGTAGCTCGTGCGATAGGCCAGGCGGCCGAGCAGCGGGATGATCCCCTTGGGAATGTTCGGGATGTTGGCTTCCTGGACGGCCTCGCGCCCGAGCCGCAGCAACTGCTCGTCCATTTCCTTTGTGGTCTGCTCGACCAGTTCCTCGATGCGCGCC
>JBEKVL010000172.1:0-9862 GCA_049514055.1 Tepidisphaeraceae bacterium
CCGGCTGGCACGCCGCCCCGGCCGGCGCCGGCACGCAGAAGATCGTCAGCCTCGGCAGAGATCCGTGGATGATCAAGAGCATCACAGGCAACGTGAAGTTCACTCGTCCCGACGCTGCCCAGATGAAAGTGGCCGCCCTTGACGGCAACGGGTATAAGGTGAAGGATCTCAGCTCGGCGGCCGAGATCAAGCTCGACGAGGGGACCGTGTATTACCTGATAACAAGATGAACCACAGAGATCACAGAGACACTCTTGAACTTCGCGAACAACTCAGAAGACCGACCGCATATTGATATAATACAAACATACAAATCACGTTAAACTTACATTCGCCAGCCCGTTTGCAAGAGCCATGGCGATCTCTGTGTCCTCCTCGTCCTCCTTCTCTATGTTTCAAATCTTCGCGGCTGATTCTCTCTGCGTCACAAGATAAACTTCGCCAGATCCTCGTCCTTCATCACGTCGGCCAGCCGTTTTCGCACATACTCGGCCGTGATCTCCACCTTCTTCTCCGTCGCGTGCGGCCCGGCGAAGCTGATTTCCTCGAAGACCCGTTCCATGATGGTGTAGAGCCGGCGGGCGCCGATGTTCTGGGTCTTGCGGTTCAGGTCGTAGGCGAGCTGCGCCATTGCGTCGATGGCGTCCTCGGCGAAGGTCACGTCGAGCCCCTCGGCCGCCAGCAAGGCCGATTGTTGTCGCGTCAGCGAGTTCTGCGGCTCGCGCAGGATCCGCACGAAATCGTCCTTGGTCAGGTCCTGCAGTTCCACGCGGATGGGAAATCGTCCCTGAAGTTCGGGCATCAGGTCGCCGGGCTTACTGATGTGAAAGGCCCCGGCCGCGATGAACAGGATGTAGTCGGTCTTCACCGGCCCGTAGCGCGTGACCACAGTCGAGCCCTCGACGATCGGCAGCAGGTCGCGCTGCACGCCCTGGCGCGAGACATCCGGGCCGTTCTTGCTGTCGGGGCCGCAGATCTTGTCGATCTCGTCGAGGAAGACGATGCCCGACTGCTCGACCCGGCCGATGGCCTCGCGCTGGATCTTCTCCTTGTCCAGCATCGCATCCTGTTCCTGCGCCAGCAACACCCGCCGCGCATCGGCCACGCTCAGCCGCCGGGTCGACTGCCGCGTCGGAATGAGTTTCTCGATCATCGACTGGAAATCGACATCCAATTCCATCCCGCCCGGGCCGAGCACGCCCACGGCCGCGGCACGCTCTTCAATGGCGACCTCGATTTCCTGTTTCTCCAGTTTTCCGGCCCGGAGCCGCTGTCGCAGCTTCTCGCGACTGCGCTTCTGCTGCGCATCCGGCTCGGACGGCCCGACCGCTGGCAACAGTTTGTCGAGCAGCCGATCCTCGGCCGCCTTCTGGGCCTGATCCTTCACCTTCTCGGCCATTTCCGTCCGCACCATGTGGATGGCCGAGTCCACGAGGTCGCGAATGATGGCATCGACATCGCGGCCGTGGTAGCCGATCTCGGTGTACTTGGTCGCCTCGACCTTGATGAACGGCGCGCTGACCAGCGTCGCCAGCCGCCGGGCGATTTCCGTCTTGCCCACGCCCGTGGGGCCGATCATGAGGATATTCTTGGGCGACACATCCTTCTTGATGGCCTCGGGCAGTTGCTGCCGCCGCCAGCGGTTGCGGATGGCCACGGCCACGGCCCGCTTGGCATCGGCCTGGCCGACGATGTACTTGTCCAGTTCGGTGACGATCTGCCGGGGTGTAAGACTGTCCATGGGTTGTATTGTAAGGGATGATGGCGTTTGGGGCTGCACGCTCAGCCCCTCTACGGGTTCGGAGGCGGAATGTGTGGAGGATTGAACTTGTTGGTGTCGTCGCCACGGGCACGGCGCAGGATGCGGTAGAGCACTACCCAGATGACGACGAATATGCAGATCCAAATCGTCGCGGAGAATAGTGTGGTGGGAAACCATGCTGGAACGGGCTTCTGGTGATGCGTGGCAGTGGCTTCGGCGTGGTATTCGGTCTGCTCTGTCAAGACTGAGCTGTCGGGCAGCGAAAGATGGGATCCGTGTTCGGAGCCGTGATCGTCCATCGCACGACAAATTATGGACAAGCAGAGCAGCAGCATGGCAGACGGCACGAGATGCTGTAGCAAGAATTGGTGAGGCATGCCGCTGGCTCCAGTCCCTCTATGCGCCAAACCGTTGTTTGACTTCGTCCAACGGGACGAGCTTCGTTTGCCGTGCCCGGGCATCCAGCAACTTCATCAAGTTCGCTGACGGCTTCAGGCGTAAACACGATCTGATACATTTTCCAATTCTATGCTCGCCTGGCGATATACGAAAGGGAGCGAGGTACAATCTGTTCACATGCGATTTCCGTCTTCATCCGCGTCACATCGTGCTGGCCGGCTTTGCCGGCTGATAGTCGCGGCGTGGTTGGCCGTGTTGGCGGGTTGTAGCGCGTGGTCGTACGCAGGGCCGACACCGGCGGACGTGACGTTCCTGGTTTGGTCCGATCAGCATGTGAAGGTCGATGGCCAGTGCGTACATCTCGACGCCGCCGTGGAGGCGATGAACAAACTCGCGGGGCGGGAATATCCGCCGGAATTCGGCGGCAGGGTGGCGTGGCCGGCGTTCGTGCTGGGGTGTGGCGATTGTACCGATTGGCCCACACCGGCGGCGACTCATGCGTATGCGAACATCGTCACGCGACGGCTGAAGCTGCCGAGTTTCGATATCATGGGCAATCACGACGAGGGCGACGATCCGGCCGACCGGGCAGCGTTCCGCCGGCGTACGATGCTCGCGGCCGTCGTAGCGGCAATTGCGGCAGGGGGGCTGGCCTACCGATTGGCCGGTGGCTGGAGCCGATTGCGACGAACCGCGATTCGGTTGCCCGTTGCGTTCGTCATGGGGCTGGCGGCGGGAGCGGCGGTTGTGGTTGTGTTCATGCCGGCCGACGAGGCGATGCGCGATTGGATTGTCTCGCGGCACGGGGCCGTCAGTTACAGCTTTGACCGCGGCGGCGTGCATTTCGTGGCCGCATGCTCGGAGTACAACGCCCGGCAGCGGATCACGCCCGAGGCGCTGGCGTTCATCCGTCGCGATCTGGCGGCCGTGCCCAGGGACCGGCCGGTCGTGTTGGCAATGCACTATTGCCTGGAGGCGATTTCCAACAAGGATGAGTTGATCGAGTCCTTCGGCGACGCGAATGTGGTGCTGGTGCTTGGCGGGCACTACCACGTCGGCAGTCTGAAGGAATATCGCGGGGTGCCGTTCATCCAGGTGCCGTCGCCGACAGCGCGGAGCCAGTTCGTGGTGGTGCGGATCGCCGACGGCCGGCTTGCCGCGGCGGCTTACGACTATGGTTTGAAGGAGTGGTCGCAGCATCCGGTCGGGCATCTGAATGTGAGCCTGCAAGGCCGGGGATCGGGAACGTCCACGCGGCCGGGCCATTCCATTTTGTCTCCGAATGCTGACAATACCGGCAATCATTAAGGAGGTGGCCATGTCGGGTTGCTACACAAGTGTTGCTGCCGCGTATCGGTGGGTGTATGCATTGGCGGTTCTTGCCGCGACGGTTCTCGCAATGCAGTCACGGGCTGTCACACCGCAGGCCACCGAGATTCGCGCCGCCGGCGACTGGGCCGACCGGGTGTTCGGCGTGGGCGACAAGCCTGCGCCGCCGGCCTGGCTGAAGGTCGTGCAGGAGGATGTTCACGACGGCATCACGCGAGGCAAGTCGTGGCGCGGGACGCCGTACATGCTCGGCGAGAAGGTCTACGCCCACGGTCTGGCGTTCAACTCGATCAAGCAGATTCTCGTTCACCTTGGCCGGCCGGCGGAGCGATTCACGGCCGACGTCGGGCTGGAGAACAACGACGACACGCGGCGCGGGGCGGCGCAGGGCAGCGGGTCCGTCACCTTTCATGTGTTCGTCGGCGGCAAGGAGGTGTTCGCCTCGCCGGTGCGGCGGCTCAAGGACGGGGCGCTGCCGCTGGATGTGGCGCTGAAGGGCGCGGAGGAATTCGAGATCCGAGTCGGCGATGGCGGCGATGGCCGGGGTTGGGACCAGGCGCTCTGGGGCGAGGCGGTGATCACTCTGGCCGATGGCGGCAAGGTGCGGCTGCAGGACATTCCGACGGCCGGTGGCGTGGATTACAATCCCAGCGGGTTATCGTTTGTCTACAACGGCGCGGCCAGCGCGACGTTGCTGCCGAAGTGGCCGCGGCAGAACGGGGAAGAGGCCATCGATGCCCAGCGCCAGCGCCGCGAGATTACCTGGACCGATCCGGCCACGGGGCTGGAGGTCCGCGCCGAGGCGGTCATCTTCCGCGACTTCCCGGCCGTGGAGTGGGTGGTGCATCTGAAGAACACCGGCAAGAACGACACGCCGATCATCGAGGACATTCAGGCCATGGACGCCGTGCTTCCGCTGACGGTCTCCGGGCAGGCGATGCTGCACTGGGCGAGGGGCGGCGTGGCATCATTTGATGACTTCGCACCGCAGGAGACAGCGCTCAACCCGGGGGCCAAGCTTCGCCTTCAGCCGGGCGGGGGGCGCTCGTCGAGCCAGGTGATGCCGTTCTTCAACGTCGAAGCGGCCGGCGGGGGAGTCATTGCCGCGATCGGCTGGAGCGGCGAGTGGGCGGCCGAGTTCTCCGCCGATCCGGCCGCGCAGGTCATCCTCAAGGCCGGCATGGCGCGTACGCGCCTGCTGCTGCATCCCGGGGAGGCCATCCGCACGCCGCGGATGCTGCTCCTGAACTACGAGGGGGACCGCTGGCGCGGGCAGAACCTGCTGCGGCAGTTTGTGCTGGCGCACCATCGGCCCCAGCGCGACGGCCGGCCGCTGCTTGCTCCGATCACCAACGGCAACTGGGGCGGCACCCGGGCTGAGATACATCTGGACAACATCCGCAAGATCATCGAGAACCAACTGGCCATCGAGTATTACTGGATCGACGCCGAATGGTTCGGCCGGGCGGCAGGGGGATGGTATCCAAATGTAGGCAACTGGGAGGTGAAGGAGGACCTCTATCCCAGCGGCTTCAAACCCCTCAGCGATGCGCTCCGCAAATCCGGCCGGGAACTGATGCTCTGGTTCGAGCCCGAGCGCGTCTTCAAGGACACTCCCTGGCGCAAGGACCATGCCCAGTGGATGCTCGACACCGGAGGCGACAGTTGCCTGCTCAATTTGGGCAACCCCGACGCCCGCAAGTTCCTCACCGACTTCATCAACGCGAAGATCGACGAGTTCGGCCTGGGCTGTTATCGCCAGGACTTCAACATCGACCCGCTCGATTTCTGGCACAAGGCGGATGCCCCCGGTCGCCAGGGGATGACGGAGATTCGCTATATCGAGGGATTGTATGCCTTTTGGGATGCTCTGCTGGTGAAGCACCCCGGCCTGATCATCGACAACTGCGCCAGCGGTGGCCGGCGGCTGGATATCGAGACCCTCGGCCGGGCCACGCCATTCTGGCGTACGGACGGCCCGCGCGACGCCATCGCCCACCAGTGTCACACGTGGGGTCTGCTGCCGTGGGTGCCGCTGAACGCCACCAGCCAGGACCGGGCCGGCGACGACTATGAATTCCGCAGCAGCATGTCCAGCGCGCTGTGCATCAACTGGTGGGTTTCCGGCGATGCCCCGGCCGAGAAGATTCCCAACAACTTCCCCTACGCCTGGGCCAAACGCATGCTCGATCAGTACGTGCAGTTCCGGCAGTTCTACTACGGCGACTACTATCCGCTGACGTCCTATTCGCAGGCGCGCGATTTGTGGATGGCGTATCAGCTTGACCGGCCGGACCTCGGGAAGGGGCTGGTCGTCGCGCTGCGCCGGCCGGAGAGTCCGTACGTGTCCGCCCGCATGGTGCTGCGCGGGCTGGATGAGAAGGCGGAGTATGAGGTGACAGACATGGACACGGGAGTCAAGCGGGCGAAGTCGCCGACCGGCAGGGAACTTGGCAGCACCGGCCTTGACGTTCGCATCGACGCCATGCCCGGTTCGGCGCTGCTGATGTATGAGCGAAAGCGTTAGGGAATGCAGTTGGGCGGCGGAGTCAGTGGTCAGTGGGAGTGCCGGGTGCTGAGTTCTGGGTGCTGAGTGACGGGGAGTTGGGTTCGTTTTGTGAAGCAGTTGATGGTTGATAGTTGTTAGTTGACAGTGGGGAGTTGGGTTCGTTTTGTGCGAGGGCGTCTGGGGCCGCGTCCGCTGAAGCGGACCCTACGGGGAGAGAGTGGTGAGTCTGGGGATTGGGTTCGTTTTGGGCGGTGGGAGCGTCTGGGGGCGCGTCCGCTGAAGCGGACCCTACGGGGAGAGAGTCTTGATTTTCGGGATTGGGTTCGTTTTGGGCGGACTCGTATTTCTTGAGGAGTTTGAGGTAGGTGTTGAGGAGATTGGTGTGGTATTGGCGGAGGCGGTGGAGGGCGGCGCCGAGGGGTTCGCCGGTGGTGGGGGTGCCGGGGGTTGGGGGTTTGGGGAAGAAGGAGAGGGCGATGAGGTCGTCGGTGGTGGTGGGCGGGATGACGGGTTTTTCGGGGAGAGGCAGGGGATGGCGGCGGAGGGCGTTCTGATATTCGACGTCGGCACAGTCCTGGCGCCATTTGATGATGAGCGGGTGGCGATTTTCGTGTTCGGCGAGGACTTTGGCTTCGATTTGCGGGATGCGGTTGAGCTTCCAGGAAACGGTGATGAGTTGCTGGGCGAGGTTGAATTGTTCGACGGATTGGGGGTTGAGTTCTTCGAGGTAGCCTTCGGCGAAGAGGTTGTAGGCGGCGGGGTCTTCGGTGGGAAGAAGCGGGGATTGGGAAGTGAGGCCGTGTTTGAGGGCGTTGAGGGCGGATTTGGCTTTGCCGGCGGCGGTGCGGGGGCCGGTGGATTTAAGGGCATTGAGACGGTTGGCGGCGGTTCTCGCTGCTGACGCGGAGTGTGATCCGTGGTCAGTAGTAGGAGAGTGGGTGTCGGCGCTGGCGGTGTTTTCGGAGGCTTGGACTGGTGCGGTCATGGCGGGGCTCCTTATGTTAGGTATATAGACTATATTAACATACAGAGAACGATAGTACAAGTTAATTGTTCTAAGAAAACGGTCTGGGGAGTGGATGGTGGGGAGATCGACGTGGGGCAGTGGTGACGAGGGAGAGGCGAGCAACGGACGCGGAAATGGAACCGCGGATAACGCGGATGACACGGATAAAGACCAGACCATCCGCGTGATCCGGGCTGTCCGCGGTTGATCTTCTCGTATTCAGGCGGCGGATGAATGGCGGATGGGGGCGTGGCGGAGAGACGGCGGCCATTGGCGCAATGAGATGGAGCGGTGCTTGAATGCTTGTTGCGCGAAGCGATGGGTCGCGGACCCACCCTACAAGGCTCTCTGATGGACAAATCCGACGCGGCTCGATTACGATCCACCTGGCGGTATAATCTTCCAGGTCTCCATCAAGGCAGGTGAATATGAGCATCGCAACCCTCAAGATCGGCAAACGGGACTTTGTGGTTGTTCCCAAGCGGGAGTTCGAGCGTGTCCAACAGGAGAACGCGCAGTATCGCCGTCAACAGCAAGAGGATAGCGAAGATCTGGCTATTATTCGCAAGCGGGCGAACGAGGTGATCCGGCCCTACTCGGAACTTCGCAAGGAACTGGGATTGAAATGAGTTACGGTATTCACTTCCGGGAATCGGTGCGCCGCGACATGCGGAAGATGGAGCGGCAGGTTCTGCGCCGGCTCGATGCGGCGATTGCCCGTCTTGCCGACAATCCGCGGCCGCACGGGGTATTGAAGATTCAGGGCCGCGATCACACGTATCGAATCGTTGTCGGCCCATATCGTGTGGTTTACGAAGTGGATGATGACGCCAGAACCGTGACCTTGTGGCATGTGGCAGATCGAAAGGACGTCTACCGGGGAATGTAATCCGCCGTGCAAAGCGATGAGAACGGGGCAAGGACGTCGGAGGGCCATTGATCCCTGGCCCGCTTATTGTGGCACAAGGGAGAGGTGATCAACGGCCGCAGAGATGAAACCGCGGATAACGCGGATGGCGCGGATGCGGAAAATAATACATACAAATCAACCACAGAGAGCACAGAGATGCCCACGACATGGATTACTCAAGAGCATCTCTGTGGTCTCTGTGGTTCAGATCCGATTGATTTAACGGTTTAGTCGGAAGGGATCTCACGCCTATGCGGAGGACCGCACTCACGACGCAACGACGCGACGAATTGCGGGCATGGGGATGGGTGTTCGTGGCGTCGCTGCGTCGTTGCGTGAGATTCTTCGGCCAAAGCTTGCGCGGCGGCGTGTGAGCGCATTTGGCGCGGAGCGGTGGGTCGCGGACCCACCCTACAACTATTGACTCCCGTCCCCTTTGAATCGTCCTATTGACTCCCGTCCCCTTTGAATCGTCCCCTTTGAATCGTCCGACCAGAGTTCTTGCGGCGGTGCGTGTGATCGCATTTTGCGCGGAGCGGTGGGTCGCGGACCTACTCTACACGCTCAACTATTGACTCCCGTCCCTCCCGTCCCGTTTGAATCGTCCGTGAGATTCAGCGACGTGATGGTTACCTCAAAGTCGTGGTGCGCCATGACGAACAAGGAGTCCCCGAGAACAACGGGGGCCACACGCACGGCGGCGCCGCAGAAATAGCTTGATTCTGTCGCGCCGGAGTTGGCGTCGACCACATATAAGCACCCGTCATCGGAACCGAAAAAGAGCCGCCCTGCGTGCTCAACTGGTGGGCGCTCGATTGCTCCACGCGTGCAACTACGCCACAGCGTTTCACCGGTGTCGATGGAAACGGCATACAAGCAACCGTCGGGAGACGGGCAATAACATACACGGCCTCGCACATGGACTCCTGAGTTGAAGTCCCAGACCGGCTTTGGCGATTCCAGTGAGTTCAGCGTTCGTCGCCACAAGACTTCGCCATCGGATATCCGCAACGCCATCAATGCACGGCGTTGACGGTCTGCGGGGACGAGCAAGACCCCACCGGCGACGTTGGGACGGTGGCAGAGCTGATGATCCCATTGAGGCCACTGACACCGCCAGACGGGTTGACCCGTGCGAGCGTCCAAGCAGAGCAGTTCATCATGAGGCTCGCGACTTCTCAAGCCCGCAGCAGGCACGAATAGTCGGTCGCCTGCGACTGCCGGCGCACCGTAGCTGGGACCGTGCCTCACGTCATAAACCCAATGAACGGCAAGGGGCGCGATATCGATAGCGTGAACCGTGTTGGCGTTCGTCATCCACATCATCGCGCCGCCGCAGCAAACAGGAGAAGTCGTTGGAACCCACGCGTGTGGTAGGGCTATACTACGCAGAATCCGTCCACCACGCCGTTCAATGCCGAGCAAGGTGGTCCAGTTCCCGTACCAAAGCTCGTCGCCGATGACAAGCGGGGACTGCCATTCACAAGCCACCACTGTCCTCAGCGGCACTCGCCAAGCCATCTCGCCTGTTTCCATATCCAGCGCGCAAAGCGCGGATGCATCACGATTCCCAAAAGGGATGAATAACCGCACGCCATCTGTGACAAGGTCGGCGCTGGTGAGGCCGGGAAGTGTGTGCTTCCACCGGACTGTCGCATTAGCTATTCCCGCCATGGTCCTACAATCTAAAGGATGTCTTTCATCATAGATGGCAGCGAAAAGAGGTTGCAAGAAAGTCTACGTATAACGCCATTCTCCCAACATCAAAATCGCTGCCCTATCCGCGGTTGATCGTTAATCTCCAAATCTCGTTCGTGCTTCTTCGTGGATGAGTGCGAGCATTGGTTCTCTCCGTGCCCTCATCCTTCTCTGTGGTTCAAATTCCCGAATCTCATATCTGTCATTTCCGCGGTAGCTTGGGATCGGGGATGGGGAAGGCGGGGGACT
>JBEKVL010000173.1:0-9854 GCA_049514055.1 Tepidisphaeraceae bacterium
ATGCGGCTGCGTTATGGAGCGGGCACCGCGCGATTTCCCGCCGGATTTCCGCTGGCCATCGCCATTGCTCCGATGGCGCGGAGTCGGGCGATCACGCCGCCTGATCCGAGGGGTTTGGAGGAATCCGGGGTCCGGGGTTCGGGGTTGGGGAGGTGCTGTCGTCATCCTGGTATGGAATTGATTTCCAGTTGACAGGACTAGCGGGTCTTCTTTAGGATGCCGCGTCAGAGTTGCACGAGTTTCAACCGGTATACGATCGCGCCGCCGCGGCATTTCCAGCGGAACTCAACACCGTCTGGCAAGGGGGGTACGCATTGGATCGGGGACGTGAAGAAGGCAGAATGGCTATGAGATTCACGCGAATTCGCCTTATGGTTGCCGTGGTCGCCGTTCTGGCGGCGCTGGCATGCCCGGCCCAAGGCGCTGAAGCAAAAGCGAAGGTGAAGAACGCCGAAGTTGGCAGTAATGCCAATGTGGATGTCAACTTCGATGCCCTTCGCCGTTCAATCCAGTCGCTGGCGGCGGCGTATCCGGAAACCTACCGCAACGGCAAGGCATATCTCGCACAGGTGGATGCGCTGGATCAGCAGGCGGCTTCGGCTGCGAAGGATGGGAAGGCGGCATCGGCATATATGGCCGCCCGGGAGGAGCTGAAGTACAAGGCGCTGCTCGTTGACAACCCATTGGTGGATTTCGAGAAGATCCTGCTGGTCAAGCGGGAGGCCGGGAAACTGGGCCTGCCGCAGAACTGGCAGGGCAACACCAGCATGAAGCCGCAGATGGAGAACGAGGTTGCCACGCTGGACGTCAAGGTTCGCGGCGCGAACCTGCAGACAATCTACAAACCGGCGCAGCCGTGGTTTGTGGGCGATCTCAACCTGCACTGGGACGGGCGGAAGATGTTGTTCTCGTCCATCGGCGCGAACAACAAATGGCAGGTCTTTGAGATGAAGGTGGACGGCACCGGCGTGAACCAGGTGACGCCGGGCGAGTATGCGGACATCGACAACTACAATGGAATCTATTTGCCCGACGGGCGGATCATCTTCGATTCCACGGCGAGTTTTGTGGGCGTGCCGTGCGTGGGCGGCGCCGATTATGTCGGGAATCTCCATCTGTTGAGCGCGGATCGCAAGAGCGTCCGCCGGTTGTGTTTCGAGCAGGATAACGACTGGTATCCCACGGTCATGCCCGACGGGCGGGTGATGTACCTGCGGTGGGAGTACACGGATTCAGCGCACTATTTCAGCCGGCTGTTGATGTCGATGAATCCCGACGGCACGGGCCAGATCGAGTTCTACGGGAGCAACAGCTACTGGCCGAATGCCACCTTTTTTGCCAAGCCATGTCCGGGCAGCCCGGGCAAGTTCGTGGGCATCGTCTCGGGGCATCACGGCGTTCCGCGCATGGGCGAACTGGTCCTGTTCGATGTTGCCAGCGGCCGCAAGGAGAACACCGGTGCAGTGCAGCGGATTCCCGGCTGGGGCAAGCCGGTGCCGGATCTCATCAAGGACACGCTGGTCAATGATTCATGGCCGAAATTCCTGCATCCGACGCCCCTGAACGATAAATACATCCTCGTGTCGGCCAAGCCGAGTGCGAAGGCCAATTGGGGTATCTATCTGGTGGACGTATTCGACAATATGGTCCTGATCAAGGACGTGCCGGGGTTTGCGCTGTTCGAGCCGATTCCGCTGAGGAAGACGCCGACTCCGCCGGCCATTCCGGATCGGGTGAAACTCGACAAGAGCACCGCGACAGTGGCGATTCAGAACATCTACACCGGCCAGGGCCTGGCGGGCGTGCCGCGCGGGACGGTGAAATCACTGCGGCTGTACCAGTATGAGTATTCCTATCGCAATATGGGCGGCCACTACAAGGTGGGGATAGAAGGCCCATGGGATGTGCGGCGGATCATCGGCACCGTGCCTGTCTACCAGGACGGGTCGGCGCAGTTCGAGATTCCGGCGAATGTTCCGGTGACGCTGCAGCCGCTGGATGCCGAGGGCAAGGCGGTGCAACAGAAGAGAAGCTGGTTCGTGGGCATGCCGGGCGAGTACGTCTCGTGTAACGGTTGCCACGACATGCAGAATTCGGCGGCGTTGGTCAGGCGGACGGAGGCGATGCAGTTTGCGCCGTCCAAGCCCGAGCCGTGGTATGGGCCCAAGCGTGGTTTCAGCTTCGTTCGCGAAGTGCAGCCCGTGCTGGACAAATACTGTGTCGGTTGCCACAACGGCCAGCCGGGCCGGCCGAACCTGGACGATGTGACGAGTACCAGGACTTCATTGGGCGCTTCGTTTCCCAAGTCGTACATCGAGTTGCATCCGTTCGTGCGTCGCAACGGCCCCGAAGGCGACTACCACGTGCTGACGCCGCTGGAATTCCACGCGGACACCAGCGATCTGGTGCAGATGCTGCAGAAGGGGCACTACAACGTAGAACTTGACCGGGAAGCGTGGGACCGGTTGATCACCTGGATCGACCTGAATGTGCCGGCCCAGGGCACCTGGCACGAAGTCGGGAACATTCCCGGCAACTTCGAGAAGCGCCGCTACGCGATGCGGAAACTTTACTCGGGCGTGGATGAAGACATCGAGGCAATCGTCAATCCGTACAAGAAGACCGAGAAGTTCATCCAACCGCCGCCGGTGCACGCCAGACCTGCGCCCGTTGCGGTGCCGGGCTGGCCGTTCTCCGCGGAGAAGGCGCGTCAGATGCAGAACGCGCCGGGCGAGAGCCAGATGCGTCTGGATGCGGGCGACGGCCAGATGATTGAATTCCGGCGGATTCCGGCGGGCGAGTTTGAGATGGGCGACGTCAACGGCTATGCCGATGAGTATCCGACGGCGCGGGTGAAGATTGCCAGGCCGTTCTGGATGGCGGTGACGGAAGTCTCGCTGGAGCAGTACCAGCAGTTCGATCCGCAGCATCGCAACGGCTATTACGACATGCACTACAAGGACCAGGTCAAGCCGGGGTATCTGATGGATTTCCCCACGCTGCCCGCCATTCGCGTATCCTGTCTTGAGGCGATGGAGTTCTGCAAGTGGCTGTCGCACCAGACCGGCAGAAAGGTCGCTCTGCCGACGGAAGCCCAGTGGGAATGGGCCTGCCGGGCGGGGACCGGCACGCCGCTGTTCTATGGCGACCTGGACACGGACTTCTCGAAGTTTGCCAATCTCGGCGACCGGTCGCTCAAGCGACTGGCGGTACGCGGCGTGAACCCGCAACCGATTCCGAATCCTGACAAGTTCTGGGATTTCGTGCCCAAGGACGAGCGGTTTGACGATGGCGTGCTGCACCTGGCCGAGGTCGGGCACTATCAAGCCAACGCCTGGGGACTCAAGGACATGCACGGCAACGTGGCCGAATGGACGCGCAGCACGTATCGGCCGTATCCGTACGATGCGTCGCTGGATGACATGGCCAGTTCATCGCTGGCGAAGATGAGCGTGCGCGGCGGCTCGTGGTATGATCGGCCGAAGAACGCCCGATCGGGTTTCCGGCAGGCGTATCCGGCGTGGCAGAAGGTGTATAACGTCGGAATTCGGTTGATTGTGGAAGAGTGAGGAGGTTCGGCGACGCAGGGACAAAGCGACGCGGCGACGGAGGGTTACGGATGTTCATTGTGAGGTTTATATGCGGAATCTGTTGATCATCATCGCGGGAGTGCTGGCGGGTTGCGAGCTGGCCTGCGCCGCGCCGGCACAGGAACTTGTGACCGGGAAGATGCCGGGCAACGTACTGGCGGGCGGATCCAATCGGGTGTTCATTCTCAATCCTGAAGGCAAAGTCGTGTGGGAGCACAAGACCGGGCTGGTGCATGATGCGTGGATGCTGGCCAGCGGCAATGTGCTGTACGCCGACGGCGGAACCGTGACCGAAATCACACCAGACCATAAAGTGGTGTTCCAATACAAATCGGAAGAGCAGCGGGGAGGCGGGACATACTCCTGCCAGCGGCTGGAGAACGGGAATACGGCGATCGGCGAGAACTCCACCGGCCGGGTACTCGAGGTAGACAAGGACGGGAAGGTCGTGTTCGAACTCAAGACCTCGCCCGCGGCCATGGGCGCGCATCACAACATGCGCATGGTCCGCAAACTCGAGAATGGCAATTACCTGGTGAGCCACTCCGGGGCGCACCTGGTGAAGGAGTACGCGCCCGACGGGAAGGTGGTTCTGGAGATCAAGACGCCCAACCTGGCATTTGCGGCCATTCGCACCGAAGCCAACACCACGCTGGTTTCCAACCTCGACCACATCTACGAATACGACGCCACAGGCAAGGCGGTCTGGGAGGTTGCCGCCAAGGACATCGCCGGCGCCACGGTGACGAATATGACCGGCCTGCACCTGCTTGCCGACGGCAACATCGCGGTTGGCTGCTATGCGGCCTACAAGGGCGGCGAGGGCACGGGTCTATTCGAGATCACGCGAGATCGGAAACTGGTCTGGCGGTACTCGAATCCGAAGGCCGATTCGAGCATGATGGCAATACAGTGTCTGGATGCGGAATCCAAACCTCTGTCCGGCAAGTGCCGGCGATGAATGCGGAGTTTTCTTACGAAAGGGCTAAGTATGACGATGTTCAGCAAGCAATGGCAAGAGTCATGTCTCCGGGCCGGCGCCGTGGCGGCAGTTCTGTCGCTGGGGTTCGCGGGAACGCCCGCCGGTGCGGCCGACGAGAAGCCGGCGGCGAGTGCGGCGAAGCAGGAGGTGCCAGCCATGAAGAACGAGGATTTCTACAAAGACGGCAAGTTCCAGGCGGACAAGGCGAAGGAAGCCTATTTCGCGATGTTCAAGCGGTTCGACTACCCCGTTCCCCCGAGCCTCAGGGATGGCATGTGGGCGGCGGACTTCAACCTGGGTGATTTCACCCGCGTCGGGATGGCCGGTATTTTCTGGTACAACGACAAGGAGACGAGCGTCTTCGGGCATGAGATCTTCCTGCTCCCCGGACAGATGATCGTCGAGCACGCCCATGTGCAGGCCGGTGATGTGCCGCCCAAGCGAGAGGCCTGGCACGTCCGTCATGGCTTGATCTACACCTTTGGTGAAGGCGAAGCCAAAGAACCCTGCCCCGTGGCGCTGCCCGAGAGCCAGGCGAAGTTCATCACCGTGAAGGCGTGGAAACTCGTCAAGCAGGGCGAGGTGGACTACCTCAAACGGGCCACGGCCAAGCATTTCATGATCGCCGGGCCCGAAGGCGCGATCGTCACCGAGTACGGCACGTTCCATGACAACGCCGGGCTGCGGTTCACGAACCCCGGCGTGAAGTTCTGACGTTGGATTGTGCCCCTCTGCCGGAGTACCGGCGGAGGGGCACAATTCAGGCTTGCGGCCATGTGGTTGGCCGGTGTTCGTAGTACCGCCTTCAGGCGGTCTGTAGAGTCGCCTGAAGGCGGTGCTACGAACAGTAGACAGGCCCATTCAAACACGGACAGCAGAAGGAGAAGTTCATGCGATTCCATCATGTGGGGATTCCCACGACAAAGAAGCGTCCCGGCGAGACATTTCTTGCCGGGGCAGGCGTTCATATCACCGATCCGGCCGCCAATCCCTACCGGATTGAATGGCTTCGTTTCGAGCCGGGCAGCGGTATGCCGGCGGAACTGAAGACCCAGCCGCACGTGGCTTACGACGTCGATGATCTGGCCGCGGCCATGAAGGGCAAGAAAGTGCTGATTGAGCCCTTCGAGCCGATGCCGGGACTGAAGGTGGCCTTCGTGATCGAGGACGGCGCGTACATCGAGTTCATGCGGAAGACGGCGTGACGATAGGGCCAGCGTCCTCGCTGGTCTTCCTGAAGTGCAAACCGATTGGAAGTCCCGGCCAGCGAGGACGCTGGCCGTACCGGCAGACAAGAATGTCTGCCCTACGGATGAGGATGACAGGCGAGAATGCCTGTCCTGCCGGAGAGAGGAACACACCATGCCCATGAAGAAGTTCATCAACGATCCGAATAATCTGACTGCGGAACTCCTTGAAGGGTTCTCCCTTGCCTATCCGGACAAGGTCAAGCTCGAATCCGGGAAACTTGTGGTTCGGGCCAAGCCTAAGGCGCAGGATAAAGTGGCGATCGTCACCCTCGGCGGGGCTGGCCATGAGCCGGCTCTGAGCGGGTTCGTCGGCGAAGGAATGCTGGATATCAGCGTGGTCGGCGACATTTTTGCCGCCCCGGCAGCGCCCAAAGTCTTTGAGGCCCTGAAGAAGGCCAACCGTCCGGCGGGCGTGCTGCTGGTCGTGCTCAATCATGCCGGCGACGTGATGAGTTCGAATCTCGCCCTGGAGATGGCGAAGAAGCAGGGGGTCAATGTCCGCTCGATTACCACGCATGAGGACATTGCTCCCGGCGCCAATGCCCCGGCGGTCGATCGCCGCGGGCTGGTCGGCTGTATCCCGCTGTACAAGGTCGTCGGCGCGGCCGCCGAGCAGGGGATGAGCATGGACCAGATCCAGGCCATCGCCGAGCGCTTCAACAACAACATGGCGACGCTTGCGGTGGCCATGAAGACGGCGACGCATCCCAGTTCCGGCCAGTCGATCTTCGAGTTGGCGGGTGATGAAATGGAAGTCGGCATGGGCCAGCACGGCGAGGCCGGCACCGGGCCGAGCAAGATCCTCACCGCTGACCAGACGGCGAAGCTGATGGTCGAGCGGTTGATCGCGGCCGTGAGCGCCAAGGCCGGCGACAGGCTGCTGGTCATCATCAACGGCTCCGGCGCGACCACGCTGATGGAGATGTTCATCATCTATCGCGCCGTCCACAAGATTCTGGCCGAGCGCGGCATCCAGTCGGTTTCGCCGCTCGTGGGCGAGTATCTGACCGTGCAGGAAATGGCCGGTTTCCAGATGTTCGTCGCCAAGATGGATGATGAACTGATCCGGCTGTGGAAAGCGCCGTGCGACACGCCGTCGCTGACGGTGCGATAGGAGATTCCTGCTATGTCAGCAAACGTGGCGTATGAGGATTTCGCCCGCATGTTGCGGGAAGGCGCGGCTCGCCTGCGCGACAATCACGAGCTGCTGTCGAAGCTCGACGCCGCGACCGGCGATGGCGATCACGGCACGACCATGAAACGGGTGGCCGAGGCGATTCTGGAGGGTGTGCAGGGTTCATCGCCGCCGACACTCGGCACGCTGCTGGAAACCGTCGGCTGGAGCGTGATGTCGGTGGATGGCGGTTCGACGAGTCCGCTGCTCGGGTCGTTTTTCATGGGCATGTCCGAGGCGGCGGCCGGCAAGGAACAGGCCAACGCAGCCGACCTCGCGGCCATCTTCGAGGCGGGTCTGGCAAAACTGCGAACCCAGACCGCGGCCAAGCCCGGCGACAAGACCATGGTCGATGCCCTGGTGCCCGCGGTGGCAGCTCTGAGCGCTGTCGGTGCAACCGTACCGCAGGCGATGGCCAAAGCCGCCGAGGCGGCCGCGCAGGGCGCTGAAAGCACCAAAGCCATGCAGGCGAAGTTCGGCCGGGCTCGCAACCTGGGCGCGCGAACGATCGGCCTGGTGGATCCGGGCGCAACGTCGATCTCGCTCATGTTCGCGGGATTTCGGGATGCGCTGAACGGTTTGTAGCTGCGATCGGTGATCGCGGATGTCATGCTGACGATGTTGATTGCGATGCCATAGCCCCGGAGGGGCGATAGACATTAGCCCACGACGTAAGTCGTGGGTAAGAAAGGCAAAGACAAGACGAGCCCCATAGGGGCGACAGAAATGCTCTTTCGCCCCTACGGGGCTGGGATTCATGAACGATCTCTTTCCCATGGCTTGCGCCATGGGCTAACGTGTTTCGCCCCCTGCGGGGCTGGGTGCCGTGGAGTACCGCGGCCACGGGCTGGAGACTTGTGTTAAGACAGAGTGTGAACCTTCATCAGTGGAGACAACAATAATGGCTGACTCAACCGGCAATCAAGATTCAAAAGACTACGGCCTTGGCATCCCCCAGAAGACTGAAGGATTCTACCTCAAGGGGTGCGGCAACCTCGAATGGGGCATGAAGGACCGACTTTCGCGCATCTTCAACCGGAAGAGCGGGCGGACGGTCATGTTGGCCTTCGACCACGGCTATATCATGGGCCCGACGTCCGGCCTGGAGCGCATGGACCTGACCATCGTGCCGCTGATCGATTATGCCGACTGCATCATGTGTACCCGCGGGGCGCTGCGGCAGATCGTCCCGGCCTGGTCGAACAAACCGATCTCGCTTCGTTCCTCGGCCGGCTCGACCGTGCTGACCGATCTCAACGACGAGGTTCTGCTCGACATCGAAGAGTGCATCCGCCTCAATGCCTCGATGCTGGCGCTCATGGTCGCCATCGGGAGCAAGTTCGAAGCGCTGACCATTCGCAATCTCACGACCATGGTCGACCAGGGATCTCGCTACGGCATTCCCGTTCTGGGCGTCACGGCCGTCGGCAAGGAACTCGTTCGTGATGCCCGCTACCTGAGCCTGGCGACGCGCGTGTGCGCCGAGAACGGCGCGCACATCATCAAGACCTACTATTGCAGTCCCGACTTCGAGAAGGTCGTGGCGGCCTGCCCGGTCCCGATCGTCATCGCGGGCGGCAAAAAGCTCCCGGAACTCGAGGCGCTCCAGATGGCGTTTGAGGCCATCGATCAGGGCGCCGCGGGCGTGGACATGGGGCGCAATGTCTTCCAGGCGGAACACCCCGTGGCCATGATCCAGGCGGTCAAGGCCGTCGTCCATGACAACCTCAAGCCCACGGATGCGTTTGCTTTGTACAACGATCTCAAAGACAAGAAGGCGTGAGGATACCTTTACTCGAGTCCCGCCGCGTCGGGTTGTCCGACGAACCCGGCGATCGGCAGGGAGATGCTCTGGCCGTCCGGATGCGTGGCCACATTGCACTTTTCGTCACGCGTGGCGATGAACGCGCGATATGCCTTGCGATTGCTCGACAGGCCGGCGCGGTAGGAGAGGTTGCCGACCAGCGAGATGAACGGATGGTGCCAATGGCGCACGCTTCTCCAGAGCCGGCGCAACATCCGCCAGGGCGAATAGAACGTCCGGTCGCAACACTCCATCTCCTGGCAGATTTCCCGCCGCGAGAGATGCTTGTACTCGGCGACCGGGAACGTCAGCGTGTAATACTGCCAATCCTGCGGAAACGCTTCGGTGCTGATGCGGCCTTGCGCCTCCATCGTGTCCCACAGGCGCGTTCCGGGCAGGGGGGTCAGGAAGAGCGTGTTCAGCATGTCCACGCCATAGTGGCGGGCCGCGTCGGCGATGCGCCGGCCGATGCCTCGTTCGTCGTTGTCGAGGCCGATGATGAAGGAACCGACGACGAGGATCCCGTGCTGCTGGATACGCCGGACGGAGGCGCCAAGATCGCGGCCTTTGACGATGTTGAACTTCTTCCCGATCTCGGCGAGTCCCTCCGCCGTCTGCGATTCAAAGCCGATGAACGTACCCACGCACCCGGCTTTGGCCGCCAGACTCAGCAGTTCGTCGTCATCGCCCATGTTGACGGTGACCTGGGCGATCCACTTGTGGGGGAGCCTGGCGGCGATCATGGCGCGGAACAGGGTCTTGGCGCGGGCGACATGGATGGCGCTGGTGCCGATGAGGTTGTCGTCCACGACCAGCACGTATTTCTCATGGATGGTCCGGAACTCCTCGACGACATCGGCGATGGGCCGGTGGCGATATCTGGCGCCGTTGAACGGCGTGACGCTGCAGAAACTACAGTTCAGGGGACAGCCGCGCGTGGTCTGGATGGCCCCGAACGCGTAGCCGGTGGGCAGAAGATCGTGCCGTGCCGCGGGGATCTCCGTGGTCCTTTCGGCGGCGGCCTCATACCGGGGCGCGAGGGCGCCCCGGCGGG
>JBEKVL010000174.1:0-9845 GCA_049514055.1 Tepidisphaeraceae bacterium
TGGTGCATTCAAGATCATAGCAGATGCCGAGATCTCGTTGCAGGATCGTGATCATGACAAGCACCCGGAAAAACGCTTCGGAATGCTGGAAGTCACCCGGATTGCGTTGATAGCGGGGCAGACTCCGATCGGTCTCGCGGCGAATATGCTCGGCCCATTCATCGCGGGTCTTCATGCACGCACGGATGTCCAGATTTGCTGCGTCTGGCAAATCCGATGCACAGATGAGATTGCGGTACGCGATATCAAGGCGTCCCATCGCTTCAAGGGATAGCTGAAGTGTTTTCCACAAGGTTGGCACACGAGGAGCCCCATCCCAGAACCCGAGTGGTTTTGCCACCAGCGGCTTCATGGCCGGAAGGTCATATATCATGCGAATTTGCACAATTCACCCAGTGTAGGACGCAAGAAATGATGCCAAGCAGTTCCCAACGTGTCAAGTCCTCGATGGGACGACGGCGCAATGGCGCGTCGGGTATTCGGTGAAAGGAGATTGAGAAGACCGGCGGTCGACGTTTGTGGTCAAACAGAACCTTCACGGCCGCTCCAGGTCGTCAAGGAGATCGTTGCCCGCCAGATCGAGAACGGCCAAAGCCTGCTCGCGCGTGACCCCTTCAAAGCCGTCGAGAAAATCCGCCAGGGTTTCGCCCGCCGAAATGGAATCGAAGAGGTTCTTTATGGGGACGCGGGTCGCATAGAAGCAAGGCGCCCCGCTGACCCTTTCGGGGTTGATCCAGACAATGCCAAACAGTGGCGCTCCCGGCTGGATCTTGTCTCCGACCAGATGCTCGGGATCAACTGGCTGAATGTGCTTGAACGGTAGGGTTGACGCGAGCATGGCCGTTACCTCGATTCGTGCTGCGAGCCAAACTATCATTTCTCCGCGCGATGGTCCAGAGAATACTGAGACAGCTTCGACTTCAGATACTGCCCCGTGTACGAGTGCTCCATCGTCGCAAGCTGCTCGGGCGTGCCTTCGGCGATCACCCGGCCGCCGGCGTCGCCGCCGTCGGGGCCGAGATCGATGAGCCAGTCGGCACATTTGATGACATCGAGGTTGTGCTCGATCACCAGGATTGTGCTGCCCATGTCGGCCAGACGGTTCAGCACGTTGAGCAGGTTCTGGATGTCGGCGAAATGCAGGCCGGTGGTGGGCTCGTCCAGCACATACAGCGTGTGGCCGGTAGGGTTTTTGCCGAGTTCGGCGGCCAGTTTCACGCGCTGGGCCTCGCCGCCGGAAAGCTGGGTGCTGGGCTGGCCGAGTTTGATGTAGCCCAGGCCGACCTCGTTGACGCACTGGAGCATCTGCTGGACCTTGGAGAAATTCTCGAAGAAGACCAGGGCCTCTTCCACGGTCATGCCGAGCACGTCGGCAATGCTCTTGCCGCGGTAGTGGATCTCCAGCGTCTCGGCGTTGTAGCGTTTGCCCTTGCAGACTTCGCAGTCGACGTAGACGTCGGGGAGGAAGTGCATTTCGATGCACTTGGTGCCCTGGCCCTGGCAGGCCTCGCAGCGGCCGCCTTTGACGTTGAAGCTGAAGCGCCCTATTTCGTAGCCGCGAAGTTTGGCATCGCGGGTGGCGGCGAAGACCTTGCGGATGTCGTCGAAGACGCCGGTGTAGGTGGCCGGGTTGCTCCGCGGCGTGCGGCCGATGGGGGACTGGTCGATTTCGATGACCTTGTCGATGCGGCTGGCGCCGTCGAGCTTGTCGTGTTTGCCGACTTTGACGCGGGAGCCCAGGAGCTTGCGCTTGAGGGCGGGGAGGAGCGTTTGGTTGACAAGTGTAGATTTACCAGAACCAGAAACACCCGTAATGCAGACAATGCCGCCGAGGGGGAAGCGGACGTCGATGTTCTTGAGGTTGTTCTCGGTGCAGCCGCGGAGTTCGACGAACGTCTTCCTGGGATCCACTTTGCGGCGTGTGGCGGGCGTGGGGATGGAGAGTTCGTGGGTGAGGTATTTGAGGGTCAGGGATTCGCCACTGCCCTCTCTCGGAGTACCGTGAGAGGGCGGAAGGGCGGGCCCATCGCATGGAGTGCCGCCGGTGTCCTCACCCGCGGATTCCCGAGACTTGCGTGCAACGCCAAACACCGCCAGTGAGGACACTGACGGCACTTCTTCCTCATGCGCGATTGCCCTGGAAGGAAGAGCCGATCTGGCGATCGGCGTTCCCAGGCCGAGCAACTCGGCCGTCGGCCCTTCGACGAGCACCCGTCCGCCATGCACGCCCGCGCCGGGGCCGATATCGATGAGCCAGTCGGAAGCGCGGATGCACTCTTCATCGTGCTCGACGACGATGACGGTGTTGCCGATGGACTGGAGCTTGCGGAGGGTGTGGATAAGGCGGTCGTTGTCGCGCTGGTGCAGGCCGATGGTGGGTTCATCGAGCACGTAGCAGACGCCCACCAGGCCCGAGCCGACCTGGGTGGCCAGGCGGATGCGCTGGGCCTCGCCGCCGGAAAGGGAGCCGGTCTTGCGGTCGAGGGTCAGGTAGCCCAGGCCGACGTCGATGAGGAAGGTGAGGCGGTTCTTGATTTCCTTGACGATCGGCTCGGCGATGAGAGAGGCTTCGGCCCCGAGTTTCAGATTGTCGAAGAAGTTGCGGGCGCGGAGGACGGTCATGGTGATGATGTCGTGGATATTGGGTTCGGTAGGGTGGGCATTGCCCACCGCATTGTTCGCGGCGGGGGAGCCCTCGGCGGTAGGGTGGGCAGTGCCCACCCTACTCTCCAGCCGCACCGCCAGCACTTCCTTCTTCAGCCGCGTGCCGCCGCAGACCTCGCACGGCTGTTCGGACATGTAGCCGTGAAGGCGGGTTTTGACCCACTCGCTTTCGGTGTTCTCGAATCGTCGCTGGAGGTTGTCGAGGACGCCCTCGAACCAGACGCCGGTGCCGAGGTCGCCTTTCTTGTCGGTGCCGTACATGAGAATGTCGCGGACCTTTTTCGGCATGTCCTTGTAGGGCGCGGAATAATCGACGCTGAAGGAGCGGCAGAAATCGCGCAGCGTGCGGCTGTAGTAGATGTTCATCCGCTTGCCGTTCTTGCGCCAGGCCTCGATTGCGCCTTTTTCGAGCGAAATGCTCTCGTCGGTGACGATGAGATCCGGGTCAAACTCGGACACGGTTCCCAGGCCGTGGCACGCGGGGCAGGCGCCGTGGGGGGCGTTGAAGGAGAAAATACGCGGTTCGAGCTCGCCCAGGGAAACATGCGGATGTTCGGGGCAGGCGAACTTCTCGCTGTAGACATGGTCGCGCCAGACGCCTTCGGATTCCTGCACGGTGACGATGGCCAGACCCTGGGAGAGTTTCAACGCGGTTTCGATGGAGTCGGCCAGTCGGGGCCGGATGTCAGGCTTGAGGATGATGCGGTCGACGACGGCCTCGATGTTGTGGACCTTGGTCTTGGCCAGCTCCGGCGGCTTGGCCGGGTCGGTCAGTTCGACGATCTGGCCGTCGATGCGGGCGCGGACGAACCCCTGCTTGTGGATGGCGGTGAAGGTGTCGCGGTGCTCGCCCTTCTGGCCGCGGATGAGCGGCGCGAGGATCATCAGCCGCGAGCCTTGGGGCAGGAGCATGATGGAATCGACGATCTGCGAGGCGCTCTGGCTGCTGATAACCCGCCCGCATTCCCAGCAATGCGGCGTACCGACACGCGCAAACAGCACACGCAGATAGTCATAAATCTCCGTCGTCGTGGCCACGATCGACCGCGGGTTGGACCCGGCCGAGCGCTGCTCGATGGCAATCGTCGGCGGCAAGCCCTGGATCTCGTCGATGTCGGGTTTCTGGAGTTGTTCAAGAAACTGTCGGGCATAGGCGGAGAGGGACTCGACGTATTTACGCTGGCCTTCGGCGTAGATGGTGTCGAAGGCGAGGGATGACTTGCCCGATCCGGAGAGGCCGGTGATGACGACGAGCTGGTCGCGGGGGATGGCGATGTTGATGTTCTTGAGATTGTGTTCGCGGGCGCCGCGGATGATGATGGAGCGGCGGGGATCGGGAGGAGTGCTGAGTGCTGAGTGCTGAGTGCTGAGATCGTTGGTGGATTGTGGATGATTGGGTTCGTTTTGCGCAGCGGGAACCGCCGGTGAGGACACCGGCGGCACTTTGGGTTCGTTTTGCACTGCGGCGGTCGAGTTCGTGGCCCATGATTCACGGTCAGCAGCTTGTCGCTTGGCGGCCGGCAAGGGTTGAGTTCGTTCTGCAGTTGCGGTGATCTGCGACGGATCGCTGGTCACCGATGGGGTTGCGAGGCTGCGGCTTTGACGTTTGTTACTCATTTGAAGCTATTGGGTTATGAACGAATTGGGTTCGTTTTCTGGGAACCTGATAGTTGTTGGTCGACGGTTGATAGTAGGGCCAGCGTCCTCGCTGGCCTTCCTGACGCGCGATCCGCCTGGCGCTCAGGGCCAGCGAGGACGCTGGCCCCACTTGCAGAGCCGCCCTTTCCGATGGTCACAATAATAACGCCGATGGTCATGCTGAAACGAATCATAGGAGTGCGCGACCATCCTTTCTGGCGAAGCACGAGCGTTGCTGATGGCCAAACGCATTTGGCCGAGCGGGAGCAGCACCCTCCCGAGGGTTCGAGGTCGTAGGTGGGCGCAGAACATCGCGGCCAACCGGCATAGGCGCATTATACCTTACATCAAGCTAACGTCAAGAGAGTGACTTACTGAGTGGGTGGGTCACCGGCGAGATCGGTACGCGTGACCGTGTCGCCGTTGGCGGACAGGTGGAAATCGAAGATGCCGTGGGTTGGGCTTCGATCCCGGGGATTGGGGCAAGCGATTTCCCAACGGATAGTGAAATGCGATGGGTCAGCGGGATCAAGTTGGCCGGGGTGGAATCGGATTGTCGGGGTGTCTGTGTTGGCGAAAACGCCCGAGGTGTCTTTGTAGATGCCGCTCGATCGAGGTGCAAAATGGTCGCCGGGGGTGTCGAGTGGACCAAACAAAGAACGTGGTTGAACCACGGCAATCGCAATGCATTCCTCGGGCCTGACCTTGGTGTAGATATCAGCCCGATCCAAGGCGATAACAAGCCGCTCAATTCCGCGTTGGCTCACGAGTCTATGCATGAAGATGATCGGTTGGACTTCTCTTCCGTCTGCCCTTCCTCCAAGCCCTCTGCTATGATACTCGCGCCAGCAGTGAGGGCTGTACGCGGCGAGGGGACTGGGCACGTAATAGTCGTCGGTTCGCACATAGTCCGGATCCTGAAGCAGGGTGGGGACGAGTTTGGGATCGGCGGTGAGGATGATCTTGTCGGGCGGGATGACGTGGTTCATGCACTGCCGCTGCCAGTAGGCAAGCCGGATGCGGAAACTGATGTCGGGATACCAGTAGACGCCGGCGGCCTCGATAGTCAGCAGGAGAACAGCGAAGACCGTGAGGCGGAACGGGCGGCGGCGCCAGAGTTGCGGTCTGGGGGCGTAGTCGAGAATGTGGACGGGGTTCTCGGGCACCGGGGATTCCTGTTGCGAGTAGATTGTCGTAGTGTAATCGGAACGGCGTCGAAAGTGAATGACAGACTCTCGAATGCCGACTCATCACCTCGAGGCCAGCGACGCGGACAACCTTCGGGCGGGCTTCTTTCGGACAGCCGGGCGGGTTGATCGCAGCCGGCTGTCGGCGAACATCGCGCCGACCAGGCGCGGTTCCCGCTCGATGATCTCGATCAGTCGCAGATCGCCACGGATGGGCTTGCGCGATCCCTGTTCCCAGCTTTGCACCAGCTTGGGGGAGACATTGAGCGTGGCCGCGAAGACCGTTTGCGACATGTTCAGTTTTCGTCGCAGCGCCAGGACGCGCCGAGGCGACACCGGCGGCGGCGGAGCAGGAAGGGTCGTGGTCCGGAGATTCAATTGGCCGTGAGAGTGGGCAATGGCATCTCTCAGGCCGTACTTGATCTGCTGGAAGACAGAGAGGTTTTCGAAGTCAGGTGTCTGGGGCATGGGTGCTCCTGTTATTTGCGTGCCCGTGTAAGCAAGTCGGCGCGGAGCGCTCTTGCCAATTGACACAAGGCCGCCAATTCATCCTTGCTCATATCGTCATGCTCGTCCTTGCCGTACGCGGTGATCAAGTCGATGCGGTTGGCCTCGGGCGTGTGCATGTAGACCACGCGAATACCGCCTCTCGTGCCTTTTCCGCGGCCGGGGTCGCCGAACCGCACTTTTCTGAGCAATCCGCAGCCGGAAATCACGCGGCCCGCCTCCGGGTTTGCCAGCAACTGATTCTGCAACCGCCGTAGCGATCGATCATCCAGACGCCGCGTCCGTCTCGCCGTGAAAACTCGTGTCTCAACAAAGGTCAGATTCATTATACCACCCCGTGGGATAATACACCAGCAGGTTCTCTGTCATAAGAACGTATTGTAGCGGTAACCGATGTGGGGCAAAAGGCGAGAGCGTCGAAAGTGAATCGCAGTTCGATTCCGGGTATAATCGCTGGGCCACTTACTCAGGAACTTACATGCTCGCTTGCTCGCATCACCATCCTGCGTCTTGGGTGTACCTATTCTTCCGGGCGACGAAGATGTGTCGGAGTACCGACACCACAGGCGAGGCGCCTGTGCTACGAAATTCGGCCCGTCGCTGCGTCGCTGCGTCGCTTTTGCTGATCGTTCTGCTCCCCATGCTTGCGACGGCCGCCGAGCCGGCGGCGGACGCGGCGAAGAAACCGAAGATCGCGTTTTTCCCGCTCGGCGGGAGTTCCAAGCAGGCGCTGCGGGATCAGATCGGGTTCGCGCTGCGGGCCAAGCTTGACCGGGCAGGGAAGTACGAGGTGATCGACGGGCCGCGAATGGTGGATCTGGCGGCCGAATCGAAGGAGGCGATCACGCTGGATACGCCGGCCGACGCCATCAAGGAACTGGCGAAGATCGACGAGCCGAATATCCTGGTGTGGGGGCAGTCGGACCCGGGCGGCGGCGGGACGACGATCAAGCTGAACATCCTGGACCTGCGCGACCCGGCCGGCAAGCCGGCGCAGGTGACCAAGGTCATCAAGCAGCCGACGGACATGCGGTTCGTCATCGAAGAAATCCTGGAGACCCTGCCGGGCGTGGAGAAGTTCGCGCATCCGGTGGAGGAGTCGGTGTGGGATGACGCCAAGGCACAGGAAATGTGGAAGAAACAGCCCAATCTGGTCTACAACGGCGACTTTTCGGAGCCTGGCAAGTGGGAGGCGATCTACATGGCCGAGAAGTACCCGGTGGAGATTTCGGACAAGTTGCCGGCCGTGGACAAGGTGAATATCTACAAGCTGGTGGAGAACGGGAAGACGAACAATGTGCTGGCGATGAATCTCTCGAAGGACTGCGCCGAGAACAACGGCATGGCCTGCCTGTCGGAGCGGATCGAGATTTCCTCGGGCACGCGCTACCGGCTGGCGTTCCGCTACAAGTCGGACGGGCCGACGCTGCATGTGTTCGTGAAAGGCTACACCAAGGCACCGAACATCAAGGGGGAGATCGTCGACCGCGAGATCTACCGCCGGCAGGTGCCGCCGTCGGGGCCGACCAACGGCAAGTGGGTGGAGGTGGTCGATGACCTGAACCCGCAGCATGTGGCGTTTCCGGTGCAGTATCTGCGGGTGGACCTGTACGCCTACCTGGGCGCGGGGTCGGTGATGTTTGACGACGTGGTCCTCAAGGCCGTGGGCAAGCAGACGCGCAAGGCGGAGGATGACGCGATCAAAAAGCCTGTTTCCCGCCCGCAAGGCGCGAAGTGAAAACCCGAAACCCGAATCCCGAAAGAAGCCCGAATGAGCAATGACCAGTGGCCGGTATCGCGCGACGACGCGGCATTTGTCATTCGTGATTCGGGTTTGATTCGGAATTCGGATTTCGGGCTTCGTCATTCCCGGCCGCGGGGTGATAGAATCCCGGCAGAGGTCTCGCATGAAACCACGAGCATGGATGTTCGTACTGCTGCTATTGACGGCCGGGGCGGCCGGTCCTGGCGATCGGCTGCCGCGCAGGCCCAAGGCCGCGCCGGTGCGCTCGGTGGATCTGCCTTATACCATCGGCGATGCGTACGGGGTGCAGTGGGATATCCAGGCGGATGGGACGATTGGCAATGGGGGCAATGGGCAGTTCAATACGGCCGGGACGCTGCAGATCGACAACCGGTTTACTTATGGGCCGCAGGTGCCCAAGGCTGATTTTGATGCGGCGCGCGGCGAGGTGCTGCTGCCGGTGCAGACGTATCGCGGGGTGCGGATTTCGCGGCGCGTTGCCGTGAGCAACAAGGCGGGGTTCTGCCGCTGGGCGGAGGTGCTGGAGAACCCGACGACGGGGCGGGTGAGCCTTGATGTGTCCATCCAGTATAACCTTGGCAACGGTGTGGAACGGTCGCAGTGGCTCGAGGATGAGAAGCACAACGAGCAGCCGATCGCGCTGGCGGCCGGCGGCGAGGAGAACGGCTACATGTTCTTCGCCGGCGGGATGGGCACGCGGGTGTTGCCGCGGATGACCGCGCCCGAGGAGGGCCAGAGCGTGACGGTACACTGGACGGTGGATGTGCCGCCGAAGCAGACGGTGGTGCTGATGCACGCGGCCGGTTTCCGCAGGAATTTCGGGGACGCGGTTCAATCGTTGCGGCAGATTCGCGAGGCCGATCTGCTGGGCACGCTGCCGGCGGAGATGCAGAGGCGGGTGGTCAACTACCGCCTGAACCGGCCGGAGATCGCCGGGGTGGAACTGCTGCGCGGCGAGTTGTGGGACACCGTGGAACTGCGGAGCGGCGATCAGTTGGTGGGCACGGTGGATCCCGCGGCGTTTGTGATCAAGACGGCGTTTGGGCCGGTGGAGATCAAGAGCGCGGACCTGGCGGGGATCGTGGCGGCGCCGGGGATCCGGCCGCGGCATCTGCTTGTGTGCAACGACGGGCAGGCGATCGGGGGCGAGGTGCAGGCGGAGAATTTCCGGCTGCGGCTGACGGACGGGCAGCTTGTGGAGTTTCCGTTTGCGCAGATTTCACGGGTCGGCTGGAGAAAGCGCGGGGGCGAGGAGCAGGAGTGGAAACTGGACCGGCCGATGGTGATGCTCCGAACCGGAGACCGCCTGTGGATCGACAGGCCGGACGCGGCCGTGGAGGTTTCGACGCGATACGGGCGACTGAAACTGCCGGGGGTGGCGCTGGGATCGATCACGTTTCTGAACGACGACGACGCGGCCGTGTTTCACGAGGTGCGGCTGGCCGATGGCACGCATCTGGCCGGGCTGGTGGAGCGGGCGAGTTTCGATCTGAAGTTTGCCGGGGCGCTGGCGGGCAAGGCCGCGGCGGTGGATGTGGCGTCGATCGCGCGGCTGCAATTCGGCCCTGCCGCCGAGGAGCCGGATGCGGCGCAGGCCGCGTTGTCGCTGGCCAATGGCGATGTGATTGGCGGGGTGCTGACGGGGAAGTTGTCGCTGGATGCGGGGTTCATGTCGCTGACGATCGAGTGTGGGCAGATCAAGCGGCTGGCGTATCAGAAGGGGACGGCATCCGATGTGGCGGTGACGCTGTGGGATGATTCGACGATGCAGGGGCAGCTTGGCGAGGCGATGCTGGCATGCGAGATGGCCGGCGGAGTGGGGTTGCGGGTGCCGGTGTCGCTGCTGACGGAGTACAATCAGCCGCGGCCGGCGCTTCCCGATGCGGCGGCGGCCGAGGCGCGGCGGCTGGTGCAGGAACTGGGCGATGCGGACGGCAAACGGGCCGACGCCGCGCAGGAGAAACTGGCGGCGTTCGGCGGCGGGGCGATCGCGATCGCCAAGGAATCGCAGGCGCAGGCGGAGGAGCCGGCGAAGAAGCGGATCGGCGATCTGCTGGCGCGGCTGGAGTCGTCGGCGAAGCGGC
>JBEKVL010000175.1:0-9785 GCA_049514055.1 Tepidisphaeraceae bacterium
AAGTCGAAGGTGCAGGAGATCACCCGGGGGATACAGAAATACACGGTGGTGCAGGGCGGGACCATGGACGGACGAAACTGCCGCACGCCGATGGGCTGCGGCATCGCCAGAGAAGGGGCGTTCTACCAGACGTGGGAGTCGAACCGTTCGGTGCGGATGGAGAACGTGGGCGAGACGGACGTCATCAACCCGTGGCTTTCCAACGGCCGCAACAACTTCAGGACCGTGAATGAGATTGTCGGCTCGGCGCTGGCGCCGGGGATGACGGATGCGGAGAAGGCGTTCGCGATCTGGTTCCAGGAGATACAGTACCGGCACCACTCCGGCGGGGACAACAACGAACTGGGCGACCCCGTGAAGGTGTTCAACATCTATGGCTACAACACCTGCGGGAACGACTCAATTTCCATGGCGGCACTGTGGAAGGCAGTCGGACTGAAGGCGGCGCCGGCACGGGCGCTGGGACACTGCATTTCGCAGGCGTTCTACGATAGTGGCTGGCATTTCTACGATGGCGACATGCACTGCGTTTACCTGCTGCGGGACAACCGGACGGTGGCCGGCGAGCAGGACATCGTGCGGGACCACGACCTGGTGAAGCGGACACACTCGCAGGGAATCCTCTTTCCAGACACATGGTGGCAGGGTCAGGGAATGCCCTCGATGTACTGCTACGTGGGAGAGGTGACGGGGGAACGGTCGGGGAAAGCCGACACGACGATGAACATGGTGCTGCGCCCCGGAGAGGCGATCGTCTGGCGATGGGGACAGGCGACCCCGATGAAGTATCACGGGGCGTTGCAGACCGTACCGACGTATGAAAACGTGCCCTACGTCATCTGCAACGGCCTGTGGGAGTACCGCCCGGACTTCACCAAAGAGGCGTGGCGTCGAGGGGCGAAAGTGGAGAACGTCGCGTCGGGACCGCAGGGTCTGACGGCGGAGGAAGGAAAGACGGGGACGATTGTCTGGACCATGAGCAGTCCGTACGTCTTCGTGGGAGGACGGATTGAGGCCGAGGGGACGGGCGTGAAATTCTCCCTGAGCCAGGACGGCAAGACCTGGCGTCCCACCGGGAACAACCTCGACAACTTCTTTTCGATCGTGGGACCGCCGTGCTATCGGTATCAACTCAAGTGCCAATTGGAGGTCGGCGCGCCACTCAACAAGGTGGCGATCATCAACGATCTGCAGATGGCGCCGATGGCACTGCCGGAGATGGCGGTGGGCGAAAACGCGTTCACCTACAGCGACCAGACTGCCGGGGAGAGAAAGGTCAGCATCACGCACAACTGGGTGGAGCGGTCGACGTCGCAGCCGCCGACGGCGCCGTCAGGCGCGGTGAATCCGCCGGACGGCGGGGAGACAAACGGGACGGACATCGTTTTCCAGTGGCGGACGGCGGAAGTCCCCGATGGCGGCAAGATCGGGGACTATCAGTTCGAGCTGTCGAGGCGGGCGGACATGAAGATCCCGCTGTCGATGGACTTCTACAAGCTCATCTCGCGCACGGCCGACGCGAGTGTGGTGAGGGGCAAAGATGGCAATATCGCGAGCGCCACGGTCAAGAGCCAGTACACGCTGGCCCTGCCGGGCCTGTTGACGCCGGACGACAGGTATTACTGGCACGTGCGGGCAATGAACGACAAGGGGGTATGGGGCTCGTGGAGCAAGACCTGGAGCTTCACCGCGCGCGGAGCCGCGTATCCGGCGGAAGTGGCGGTGGACTACGATCAGGCAAAGGGTGTGGGAACCCTCAAATGGAAAGCCAACCCGGCCGGGAAGCGACCGGTGAAGTACCGGATCTACGGCAGCGATGAAAAGGGTTTCACGATTTCCGACCAGAGGTTTCAGAGCACGGTGGGGGTGAGCAAGGAGGAGATGGCGGCCTGGAACCCCTGGTTCCCCGCGAACTTCATCGCCGAGACCACGGCCACGGAGCTGGCGGTATTGGGCAGCGAAGTCGCCTTGCCCGCGGCCAACAAGACCTACTATCGCGTGGTGGCAGTGGACGAAGCGGGCAAGCGCAGCGGGCCGTCCGACTACGCCACTGCCGCCCGGCCTGTGATCTACAGCAAGCCCGAGTTGGCGGCCAACGCCGGGGCCGAGTATCGCTACCAGGTCCGTGTCAATCGGTCCCTGGGAGATCTCGGCGCGCGCATGAAGGGAAACGAGCAGGTCAGCGGCTACTTTGACATCGAGAAGCCGAAGTTCGCCCTCATCCAGGGACCAGCCTGGCTGAAGATCGACGAGGCGACGGGCGTACTGACAGGCACGCCGGGCGCCAAGGGCCGCGTGCAAGTGGCGGTCAGCGCCACCATTGACCGGCAGGTGCGGAAACTCGATGAGAAGGTGCTCGCGTGGGGCAACGAGAAGGTGCTGGCCACGACCACGGAACGGGTCGGCACAACGACCCAGACGTTCGTCATCGATGTCGGTAATTAGTCAATAGCCCCGGCTGCTCCGCCATCGGCCGGGCGCTTGCGACCGGTGAAGTCGTCGAGGAACGGCCCGTTGAACTCCCACGCGTAGAGTTCGTCGATCGTGGTTTTCGCGTCGGCGAGGGTACCTCGGGCGATGCGCAGGAAGTCGATCGCGCCGTTCAGGTGTTGACCCTGCGGTGTGCCGCCCACGTAGAGGTCGGCTTCGTTGGCCAGCGAGGCGTCCGCACCGAGGCCGGGTCCGCTCCCGTCCTGTTTGCCGTCGAGGTAGATCGTGAATGTTCCCGCCTTGCGGTCGGCCTCGGCGATGACGTGATGCCACTGGCCATCGTTGACCACACCGCGGCTGGCCAGGCCGGCGGCGCCGTTGCCGGACTTGGCCGTCAGGGTCACGCCTCCCGCTTTGTTGACGGTCAAGGCCCACCCGGTATCGCCCATCTTCTGGATCAGCGTCGCATCCGTCTGTCCCGGAGTTGTCTTGAAGTAGACCTCGATGAGGAAACTCGAGGCGTGAATCTGCGGATTGCGCAACTCCGCGCCGCTGACGGCACGGCCCCGGCCGGGGTTGCCTCTGCCCGCGATCATGGTGACGGCGCGGTCGATGTCCGCATTCACCAGGATGGCGTACTGGTCGCTCCCGTTCAAGTGCAGGGCGCCCGTGGTCCAGTTCTCCAGCGGGCCGTTCTGGTAGTCCTTCAGGGTGATGTTGACGCCCTTGAGCGGGTACGTGGGGAACTTATAGTAGTTGTCGCGGCTGGTGTAATAAGGGGACATACACCAGTGGTCGTCGAGAATGCGCGTCGGGTCTCCCTGGACGGGGCAGAAGTTCCACTCGGCCACCGTCTCGTAGAGGCTCCAGGGCACGAAGACCTTCGCTCCCCGACCGCGAACGGCCGGGTCGGCGGAGGGGCGGAAGTCGTGCGCGGCCGGATCGCGCAGGGGCGACTGCCCGGCCATGATGCCCACCTCTCCGGCCAGCGACTTGCAACTTTCCATCGCCTCACGAAATGCCTGGAAAGTCTTGTGCCAGCGCCCGGAAGGTTCGAACAGGCCGAAGCCCTCGCCCAACCCGATATCAAAGAAGACGTTGCGGGCATAGGCGTTGGTGTCCAGGGCAAACTGGTTGCGGCGGGCTCCGGCGTCGGCCTCGTTACCGGCGGCGCCGCGCGCCGGGTCGGCATCGCGGAAGACGCTCAGTCCCATGCTCTGAAAGATGTTGCCCAGAAACATGACCCGGCCGGCCTGCGGCGCCTGCCGCCGCGAGGCCCGCACGAAGTTGTAGATGGTGTTGTTAAAGAACGCGTTCTCATAACTGATGATCTCCTGGAAGGCCGACGTGTTGGCCAGTTTGCCGGCAGGGCCTTTGGACTTGCCCCAGGCGATGTTGTTGAAGTAGTAGTTTTTGAACGCCCCGTCCAGGTAATAGGCGTGGCCGAAGCGGCTCTCGGCATTGGGGTTCAGCATGTGGTCCCAACTGCGGTAGCCGCCGGGATTGCCGGAGATATTGCCATAAACGCAGGCGGGCCCGCCCTGCCAGGTTTCGATGCCGCCGAAATCATCGTTGTTCAGCAGGGTATCAACTGCCTTGTTGTGGTGTACAAGAATGCGCGTAAAGGGGCGGTCGGTGGAAGCCCCGCTCTGCTTGGCGCCGTGGACATCGATTCCCTGGGCGCAGACCCGATCGAAGATGTTTCCCGCCACTTCCACGGTCTGGGCATATTCGACCACCAGCGCCCCACCCTGGCCGAACAGGTCCGGGCGGATACCGATGTGGTCGAACTTGTTCCGCATGACGCGGACGTCGTAGAGCCGGCCCATCGGGCCGTCTAGATCCGCGTAAATCGTGCCGTCCGCAAGTTCGACGCCTCCGGCGTCCGCATCGGAGAAGACGTTGTCACTCACCACGACCGCGTCGATGGCATCCTGCTTGCCCATGGCCTTCATGCGCACGCCCCGGTGGACGTGCTCGAAGGTGCAGTTGGTTACCTGGATATCCGTGCCGCTGCCGAGCACGCGAACGCAGCCGGGTTCAACATCGATGCTCTCATGCGAAACCCAGTAGGGCGCGGCGATCAGATTCCAGTAAACATTGGTGAAGCGAAACGTAAGCCCGCTGACGCGTACATGGCTCATGCCCCGGCTGTCGATGGCGTGAATGCGCTTGGCCACTTCGACCTGGGCCTGATGGGGATCCTGGTCGCCAGGCAGGCGAATATACAGCCGGCCGCCGTTGCCCTTCTTGTCGAACCAGAATTCGCCGGGGCTGTCCAGGTAGTGTGGCTTGTCCTCGAGGTAATACTGGCAACCGCGGATGATCTTGTAGGATGGCGCGCCGCCCCACTGGCAGGGGAAGGTCAGCGAGCCCTTGTCGCGATCCACCGCCAGTACCATGGCCTGGAACGGGTGGCCCATGACCCAGCCCTTGGTGGTCCAAACGGTGGCGCCCTGGTAATAATCCTGCGGCTTGCTGGTGTTGATGTGCTCCTTGTCGAACGCCAGATGCCGCTGCTGACCGTTGATGGTGGCGTAATTGTCGAACGGTTTGTCGGGATTCTTCCAAGTCCACCACTCGCTCTTGATGTCGTCGGGGTCGGTGATGTTCCAGTTCGGCGTTCGGGCCAGGGCAATGCGCATGATGGCGCCGTCCTTGCCCACCATCCAGACGTTGCGCGGGGCCCAGTTCAGGTCCACGTACCAGACCTTCTCCGGTTCCGGGATCAGCGGGTTGTCCGCCCCTTTCTTCCAGCCCGCCACCGGTTCCGAGCCGCAGATGACGGCCGGCCCCGTGCCCCAGGACGGATCCCGTGTCAGGATGATCGGGGTGTCCGCAGTGCCTGACTCGTTGGCGTCCATCTCCCCGCGATAGAGCACGCCCTGCTTGAAGACGTAAGTATTCGCGCCCTTGCAGGCCTTCGGCTTGCCGCCGGCACTGGGATCCCAGGGGTGGTGTTTCCAGGGCGTCTGCTTCGACAGGCCGTCGTTGGTGTCATCGCCGGACGCGAAGTCGATATAGCGGATGGACTCGCCAGGCTTGAACTCGAACGCCTTCGGCGCCCACTCGAGATCGCCGGCCGGCAACACCTTCGCCTGCGGCTCCTGCCAGGACCACCGGACCATGTCCTGAGCATTCGCCACGCCGTGTGCTGCGACCAGCAGGGCCAGCATTCCAAGGCACCGTTCCATTGTATTGAGTGTGTTCCCGCTCATGGTGGGCAGTCTACCGAGCGCTCAAGGCGGTGTCGAACGGCAAAGATCGCAGGGGGTATGGCCACGGATTCTGGCAATGGCCCACTGCAGCCGCGATGGGTCATCGCGGCGGGGGAACCGCGATCAACAATCGCGGCTACAAGTGATTTGCCAAGCAGAACGGGCACACCCGTCGCAGGGTTCTCGACGCCATGGCCTGGTCCAGATGTGCGGTAAAGTCCGCCCGTGTTTTCCGGTTCTTCGTGATTGACTCGCCCCTGATTCACGGTTGTAGCCTTATAGTTCAGTAAGGGTTCGACGGCATCATCTCCCACGCCTCAACAGTCGCGGCACTGGCAGGCCCGCCCAGAGAGAACAGCTTCACTCCGACGCTGTCCGGCCGGGACGGATAGATCCGCCGCATCACTGCCTGGCGGCCATTGGCAAACACCTCGACGACCGACTTGTCCACAAAGACGCGGAGCCTGAGCGGCTCATCCGCCTTCAACTCAAGCGGACCGGCCTCGACAGTCTTCGCCCCGCCCGCCAGGCTCGACTTGTTGGTGTCCACCGTCAGCTTCTTCTCGATTGCATCGTAGTAGACCAGCGTCTGTTCTTCGCCGCCCGGAGAACAACAGACCTTGACTCCGAACTGCCTGGCCTCCTTGCCATTGATCTCCATGGCCAATTCGATGCTGCTGCCGCCGATGCCTTCCAGCGCCAGTTCGGAGTCGGCCTTGACCGTGAGATTCGCTTTCTTCTTTCCGTTATAGCGCAGCCGCTCGATCTCCTCCGGCGGGTTCATGCGTAACATGCCATCCTCGCCCAGCGAAAGGACCCGCGGCAGGCTCATGGTGCCGGACCATCCGTAATCCGTCCGCATCTTGAACCCCGGCCCATCGAAGATCCAGGCCCACATGATCCGGCGGCCCTTCGCATCCAGCAGGCTCTCGGGAGCGAAAAACGAGTTGTCCACCCAACTCATCTTCTCGTGAAAGGTCGGGTGAAACTGCTCGTGTTTCCACTCACCGAGGTAGTAGCGGCAACCAAGCCTGTGGCTAATGCACAACAGCATCTGTTTGTTGCCGATTCTGAAAAAGTCCGCGCAGGAGACGTCTTCATTGATCGAAATGCCGGGCACGGTGTTCGCCATCAGATCGCCAACGTACTTCCACTCGCCGCCCAGGCTGTCGGATTTGGCTATGGCCGGCCGCTGGCCGCCGAAGATGGCGTAGTAGGTGTCCCCTTCGAGCCATCCATAGGGGTCCCACGACTGATACTTTCCGTGGTCCGCGTCGCCCGTCTTGGTCCTGGGCGTAATCGGGTTGGACTCCAGTTTCTTCCACTCGTTCAGTTCGTCATCGACGGCCACCGCCATGGCGTTGCCCTGCCCGACCTGGTGATAGCACATGGTCGGCCGGCCATCCTTGTTGATGAAGCAATTGCCGCTGAACATGCCCGAGACCAGCCCCGTCGGATGGTGCCGCCAGTGGAACAGATCGGTGCTGGAGACATGCCCCCAGTTGTGCCCTCGCCTGTCCTGGAAGATGTAGAACAAATGATATCGTCCGTTCCAGTAGATGGCCCCGTTCGGATCGAAGGGCATCGCCTGTCCTTCCGGGATGACAAAGTGATACCCCGCCCGACAGGGGTCCCCCAGCAACTTCTCGCGTAACGCGCGCGAGGACTCGACGAGCGTCGCGGTGTCGGCGGATACCCCGGGCTGCGCACCGGCGGCGAGACTCTCGCGCCGCGCGACCAGGAAACTCTCTTTGCCACTGAGCCAGAGTTTGCCGTCGGCGATGCGCGCGTCGCCAGCGACTTCAACCACGCGGAACGTATTCATGCGGTCGGTGGCCCGGCCGTCAGCGAACGACCACCATGCCAACGGCCTGGGTTCCGACGGCTTGTTCATCTCCAGCGCGGCGATGGCCTCGGGAGTGAGCGCAGCATCGTAGATACGTGCGTCGGCAACGGCGCCGGCGAAACATGCTTTGTCCGTGGCCTGCAGATGCCGCAGCCCGATCGTCACCACGCTGCCCGCGCCGAAACTCTGCGGCTCGGCGATCGCGTGGCGGGCATATTCCTTCCCGTTGCGATAGAGCGTGATCTCTTTGCCGCGATAGACGCCGGCCAACTGCACCAGCGTATTCGCATCCGCGGTCTCCGCGGGGTAATCCTTCTGTTCCTTCTGCGTGCGCTTGAAGAAATCGCTGCCGGCCATCCATTTCGCCGGCGACAGTTCGCCGAAGACGATCCCGTCGAAGTGCGATTGGTTGTCATCAATCGTCAGCGCACTGCCCCCTCGCTGCGTGAGATTCGCCGGTGCGGCCCATACGACCAGTGTCTTGTCCGCAAGCGCAGCCTTCTCCGCGGCCGCCGCCGGCGTGGATGGAAGTGCGACCTGTGCAAGCACGGCCATCAGGCAGTTGACCATGTGAGCAATGAATCCTCTCGACCTCATTGGAGTCCGCCTTTCCGCCCTGGAGGCTTGCTGGGAATATTATCGCATTCCAACACATAGTGATATACTGGCAGGCTTGAGGCAAGGATGCCGAGGCGCGCGTGGGTGAAGCGGGCCGCGTGCCGCTGAACACCAAACTGGTCAAAGAGACGGGCAGAGTTGCGACCGTTGGGCGGTCGAACATCAGAGGTGAGATATGCGTGGACCGGGTTTCTGGTGTGCGTATCTGGCGGGCTTGTTCACAGTGGGGAGCATCTGGGCTTATCCCGCTGTCGCAGGAGAGTTGGCGCCCGGCGGGCTGCCAGTGGGGCATCCTCGATCCCAAGCATACCGGCGACGCCAAGCCGGCCGCCGATCTACTGGAGACGAAAGTGAAGCTTCCGCCAGGCGAATGGGGTGACCAGGCCCTTGGTCCCGACGGCAACATCTACCTCACGCCGAAATTCGACCCCGGGCTGGCGTATGTGGTGGCAGCGCCCGATGGCAAGGTACTCCTGCGCCGCGGCGCGGACTTCGATCGTTTGACCGTCGCATTGCCCGAGCCACGACTGGCGGCCGGGGTGGCCACGCCGTTCAAGGCGACCGTCATCCGTTCGCGCGACATCGGCTATGTTCCCGCTTCCGAGCAACTCATCGAGGACAATCGCCCCGCGCTCAAGCTCCGGGCTTTTCTTGCCCCGGCTTCTTCCGATCCGCTGGCCCTGCGTGTCTGGAAGGAATGTCCGCTGGCGGCTTCGCCGGCCGACGCTGCCGGCACTGAAGGCACGCCATACACGCTCGCCGTTCCCGCCGATTGTTTCGGCCGCTACGACCTGCGCCTTACTGCCACTCCTTCCATCCCCGGCGCTACGCCACTGGAAGTGCAGACCGCGGTGAGCGTTCAGCCGCAGAATGCCCGCGCATTTCTCTCGGTCAAGACCGACCGTGGCCGTACCGGCTTTGCTGCCGGCCAGTCAATCCGCATCTCCGTCGCCGTGGAAGCGTCGGCTGATGTCGACCTGACCGGGGCGGCCCTGGACCTTTTCTGTGATGGCAAGAGCATCTGGTCCGCGCCGCTGGGACTTGCCACGGTCAGCGCCGGGCGCATCGGTCAGCCCAACGGCACGTTGCGAATCATGAAGGGCGGCGGGCAGATCGGCGGCCTGGCAGCCCCATCGGGCGGCATCCTCAGCGTGGCCATCTCCACCGATGCTTCGTAAATCGCCTGGGCCACCACCACAGGCTGGTGCGGCGATGTCGATGCGGCGGGACATGATCTCTGGCGGCGGCAGGTGTACTACGGCGATGGCGTTGTAGCCGGCGCCATCCCAGCCAACAAGGCAGAAAACACGCCGAGTCAGGCCGGGGTCAGGTCGAAGAATTTCTTTCCCGATGCGCAGGATGCCGGCCGGGGCCGCGTAATCACTGGTGTTCGGGAAGTAATCGATCGGGACGGTCAAAACAATGGGTTGCGACGCCGAATCGAGACAACCGGACGGAACCAATGAGGAGTACAGCCATGATTACCCGGCAACTGATTTCACACGCGTTCAAGAGCGAAGCGACCAAGGATCCGAGCAAGACCGAAGCGAAGACTGCTTATGAGACCCCCAAGGCAATGCCGATCGGAACCGCTCAGCAACTGCTCCAGGGCTGCTGGACCTACGCGACCTACAAGGATGCCTGGGGTTCCTACTACACCTACACCTGATTCG
>JBEKVL010000176.1:0-19868 GCA_049514055.1 Tepidisphaeraceae bacterium
CCCTCTACTTCGCAAACGACGGATCAATGATCTGCACATCGGGCATCCACTCCTTCATGACGCCCCAGTAGCAGCCCTCAATCACGGGCATTGGAGCAAGTTTCCGTTCCTCCTGTGCATACGTGCCGTCAACCGCCTTGCCATCCACGCTCCAGCCCGATTTGCTCTCCTCGTCCACCATGAAGACGTTCGGGCGAGCCTTGGGAGCCGGGTTCGGTTTGAAGTGGAGGTCGAGATCCTCGATCCGCCGAACGAATGCCACCACATGGTGCGTCCCGGGATCGCGGAACATCACGCCCGGGAGATCCGGAGAGCGCATGTTGATCGGGCGCTCCGTGATCTTGTCGGACATCACGGCGACCGGCCGGGTTGTCGCCACCAGCGTGATCCGGGTCGTCGTCGGGGCCACGCCCGCATACAGCGATTGCGGCGGGATCGGGAAGAACGGCACCAGCGGGCGATGCGCCATGCCGGCGGCCGCGTTCGGCGGCGGTTGCATCACCTGGGTCCTGGGATGCAGCGCCCGCCATTCCTTCCACGTCAGTTTGCTGATCTCGACGGGTTGGCCGAACCCCAGCGGTTTTTCACCACGAACCGTCAGGCCGGTGATGCCGTTGATGAACTGGCCATGCTTGTTGTTGAACACGATGACGGCATTGCCCGGCATCGACACCAGCGACAGATCGCGGGCATGCAGTTCGTGCGTCATCAGGCGGGCCGTCGCGTAATCGGCAAACGGGTTCCAGATCAGCAGCATCCGCTTGTCGTGCTCGGTCTGGATCAGGATCGGCGTGGAATAGACACAGCCATAGGGATAGGCGAACGCCTGTCCGCCGAAGACGGCGCCGAGGACCCAATCATCGTCCTTCAGGCCCTGGGCGGCATCGGCGGCCACGAACTTCGGCTCGTCGAACACGGCGAAGCCGCGCAGGGGATCACTGTAAAGGTGATGCGCCAGCAGCGACAGCACCGGCGCCAGGCCGATCAGCCACCAGGCACGGCGTCTACCGCTGACGACCAGGGCCACCAGCGCCAGGCACGCGATCAGCGCCAGCGCCGCCAGCGGCCACTGGAAATGCCGCACGAAGACGATGAGGTCGAGGCCAAAGGAATATTGTCCCCAGGCGGGCAGCATGCCGTAGGCGATGGCGGCGGTCGCGACAAGAGCCACGAAGATCAGGAATATTGGGAGAATCACGACGGTTAGAATACACGCAATGGGCTCTTGAATCGAGGGTCGGGATCAAAACAATGCCGCTGGCGCGGAGTCAGTGGTCCGTAGTCGGTGGTCCGTGGTCGGTAGTCGCAACGGATTGGCTGCGGATCGTAGCAATCGGATCGACCGGAAACTGCTTCGCGAATTCGTGGTGGAGAGTTCTTTTCCATCTGCGGAATTGCAACCTCCGGCCGTGGCGGGTGTACTATCCGACGCCCACTGTCGAGGTTCAGTCACCCATGGCCCATGTCGCGTCAGTCAACAACCTCTCGAAAATCTACCACAAGCCGGGAACGGACGTGGAGGTGGCCGCTCTCCGCGCCATCAACCTCGACTTCGTCACCGGCGAATACACCGCGATCATGGGCGCTTCCGGTTCCGGGAAATCAACGCTGATGAACATCCTCGGCTGTCTCGACAAGCCGACGAGCGGACATTACATCCTGGGCGGCGACGACGTCTCGATCATGGAGGACGATGTCCTCTCCGAAATCCGCAGCCGGCGGATCGGTTTCATATTCCAGAACTTCAACCTGATCCAGCAGCTCACCGTGGCCGAGAATCTCGAAGTGCCGATGTTCTATATCGGCGTGCCTCCGGCGCACCGCCGGCAGCGGGCCCACGAAATGGCGGAGCGGGTCGGCCTCACCGAACGTCTCGATCACCGGCCCATGCAGCTCTCCGGCGGCCAGCAGCAGCGCGTCTGCATCGCCCGGGCCCTGATGAACGATCCCCTGATCGTCCTGGCCGACGAGCCCACCGGGGCACTGGACAGCAAGACCGGCCAGCAGATCATGGAGATCTTCGACGGACTCGTCGCCACCGGCCGGACGATAATCGTCGTCACCCACGATCCCAACGTGGCCAAGAGATGTCACCGGGTCATCCAACTGCACGATGGAGAAATCGTCCGGGACGAGCGCAACCGCAATGCCATTTGAGCCGCGATGGACTACCTGGTTCACGGCCTGGTCGTCGGACCCGAGCGGGCAACGTAATACTTCTGCATCGCCATCTCGACCGCCGTGTCGGTCATCTGCTCGTCGACGCGCCAGACGGCGGCCTTCACCAGTTTCTGCTGTTCCTTCAGACGCAGCATCTGCCGCTGCTCCGATTCCAGCCGCCGGCGAATCAGTTGCTGCACGTCCTCTTCCTCGAACGTATGTTCGCGGCCGGCGCGATGGTCCTCAAGTTGAGCGATGTAGAACGCATCACCCCCATCGACGACGCCGGTGACCTCGCCGGGCTTGGTCAGGGCGAAAACGGCTTTCTCGAGTTCCTCGCTCTTGAGCGAGCTCTTGGCGATATATTGCGGCTCGCGCACGGGCTCGCAGTCCTTGAGCAGTTCCTTGCTCTTTTCCAACTCCTGGCCATCCGCGTTCTTGATGACCCCGTACCCGTCCTTGTCGCGAAGAATGATCCGGCCGTCCTTGTGTTTCATGATGACGTTGCCATCGGCGTCCTTTTTCTCGGCCACGTCAAGGTAGCCGCCGCTGTTCTTCCAGGCCCGGTTGTCGTTGGTCTGCGAGGCCAGCAACCCGAAATTCTCGCCTCGTTTAACCTTCTCCAGCAGTCCCGCGGCCTTGCGCTCGGCCCTGTCCCGGTCGCCGGATTCCTGCACGCCGATGCGGATCGCCCGGAAGAGAACGCCCGCTTTTTCCGTGAACAACTCGGCCTTGTTGCGGTCGAAGAACCGCCGCATATCGTCGGCCGACACCTGCACGCGCGGCCAGACCCGGCGCTGGTAGTAGATCAGCACCAGATGGCGGCGATACTGTTCCTTGACCTTTTCATCGAAGTCGATGCCGGGCACGGTCGGATCCGACGGATGCAGGTAGCGCTCGCAGGTGACGGCGTACGAGCCGCCGTTGCGGGTGATTTCCTTCTGCCGCCAGAAGGCGGTATAGGCCGAGGCGATCCCCTCATCCTCATCGGTTGTAAAACGCTGCGCGGCCGCGAATTCCAGCTCCTCGCGAATATCGGCGTCCACCTGCTGGCGGATCATGCTGACGGCGAACGTGCGAAACTGTTTCGCCTCCAGTTCCCTGGCCTTGCGCGAGAAGACATCGTCGAGTTTCGCCAGAACGCGGTCGGCGTAGATGGCCTTGCCGTTGGCCTCGGCCATGACCGTGCCGACGATCATGTAACTGCCCATGGAGACAACCGCCGGCCGCGACGGCCTGGTGGCGGGCTGGGTCGACGGAGGCGTATCCTGCATCACGGCCTTGATCGGCCGGGGCGCAACGGCCTCCTTGGTGGCGCCTTCGCCGCGTGCAAAATCCCTGGGAGACAGTTTGCTGCTGGATGGCCCGCCCCCGCCGCAGCCCGCCAGGCAGGCTCCAAGCGCGGCCACCGACAGGATCCCGTTACGATGCCTCAGCCGATGAGTGCGATACATGATATGTGAAACTATCCGACAGCGGGCGAGCAGGCAAGAACGACCGTCATCGGTCCGCGCCCAGGTCCATGACCTTTCCACTCGATGGCGGGGCGAGTTGGTAGTGATATTCGCTGGTGTCGAGCACGGCGAAACCGATGAAGGTCACCACGAAGACCAGCGCGATGATGAGAATTGCGCCGTTGAACGGGCTGTCCCAGCGAAGGTGCATGAAGTACAGCGCCACCAGCGCCGCCTTGACGACGGCGATGGCCAGGGCCACCCAGATGCTGAGCCAGCCGAGATGGATCAGCGTCGAGCTCTCGGCGTAGGAGACGGTGACGGTCAGGATGGTCAGGGCGATCAGCCCGCCGAAGACGGCCAGGAGGAGCGCAGGAGAGACGATGTGGACATGGGCGTCTCCCGAATGGCTCTCGACGTTGTGGATTCCGGTTTCGCTGGTCATGGCTTTGATCCTGTGTGGTCAGTGAATGAGGTAAAGCAGAGGGAACAGGAATATCCAGATCAGGTCGACCAGGTGCCAGTAGAGGCCGACCAGATCGACCGGGGCGAAGTACTTGGGCCCGAATTCACCGCGGAGCGAACGGAGCAGGAGCCAACTGATCACGGCCATGCCGGCGAGAACGTGGATGCCGTGCAGGCCGGTCATGCAGAAATAGACCTGGAAAAAGGTAAAGACGCGCTGGCGGTCGAGCGGGCCAAGGTCGTCGAAGGAAGGATGTTCGCGGCGCTCCAATGCCGGGGCCATGTTCAGGCCATGCACCGGCGTATAGGCCGGAAATATTTTCGCGGCATCGGCGCCGTCGCCGATGAGCCGGTTCGGATCGGCCGGATTGCCTGGGGTTGCGACCGCCGCCGAAGGCTGGGTTGTGGCGCCGGCAGTTTCGGGGGCGGCCGGCTCGCCCCTGGGAATCTCGTGGTCGGGCTGAATGTTGGGATGGGCCCTGGTGTCAAACTCATTGCTGTAGACGTTGTCGGCCTCGCCGAACCAGATGTGGTGCTGCCACTTGGCCTTGTACTCGACAAACTTGATGGACATGAAGGCCAGGCCCCCGAGGAGCGTCAAGGCGAGGCAGATTCGCAGAAGGCGCTGGTTGCCGAGCATGGCGGCCCGAACCGCCCAGGCCATGGTGAGCGACGAAGTGATGAGGATGACCGTGTTGATGGCGCCCCACTTGCGGTCCAGCGCCAGATGCGCCCACTCGAAGACCTCGGGGTGGTTGCGGCGGTAGACTGCGTAGGCACAGAACAGGCCGCCGAACATGAGGATTTCGGTGGAGAGGAATACCCACATGGCGAGTTTACCGCTCTGGTACTGTTGCTCCAGGGAGTGGAAATGGTGCGCCAGGTGCGGGTCGTGCGGGTGGCCGGAGTTTGCGTTGAGCGTGGACATATGTGGTTCAGCGATTCGGATTTCACATTTCAGATTTCAAATCTCACATTTCAGATGTCGTCATTGCTCCGGCGATTTCACCCATCCATCGGTAACAGGATCGTAGACCCACGCGTGCATGTCGTAGGGTTCGCCGGCCTTGGGTTCGGTGGCGAAGTTGTCATAGGGCGGAGGCGAGGCGGTCTGCCATTCGAGCGTGTTGGCGCCCCAGGGATTGGGTGGAGCCTTTTTACCCGAGCGGAGCGAATGCAGCCAGTTGGCCAGTACCAGGAAGAGGCCCGCGCCCATCAGGTACGAGCCGATGGTCGATTCGCGGTGGCGGCTGAGGAACATGGTCTTGACGGGCCGGCCCCGGGCATCCTTGACGACCTGCCCCTCGCCATCGGTCTGGTACATGGGGTAGCTGGCGTAGCGCCGTGGCATGCCGTGAATGCCCATGACGAATTGCGGAAGGAACGTGATGTTGAAGCCGATGAAGACCAGGATCACGGCGATGATCCCGACCCGCTCGTCGCACATCTTTCCAGTGATCTTCGGCCACCAGTAGTACATGCCGCCGATGAAGGCGAACAGGCTCGACCCCATCATCACGTAGTGGAAGTGGGCGACGATGAAGTAGGTGTTGGTCAGATGGACGTCGATATTGAGGGTGCCGAGGAACAGCCCCGTGAGCCCGCCCAGCGTGAACATGAAAATGAAGCCGAGCGCCCAGAGCATGGGCGTCTTGAGGTGGATGTCAGCTTTGTAGAGGGTTGCCAGCCAGTTGAAGACTTTTATGGCCGATGGGATGGCCACCGAGAAGGTGAGCAGCGAGAAGATGGCGTTCATCAGCAGCGACTGGCCGGACACGAACATGTGGTGGCCCCAGACCAGGAAACTCAGCAGGGCGATGGCCAGCGAACTGTAGGCGATGAAGGTATAGCCGAAGATCCCCTTGCGGCTGAAGGCGGCGAAGATCTCCGAGACGACGCCCATGGCGGGCAGGATCATGATGTAGACGGCCGGATGGCTGTAGAACCAGAAGAAGTGCTGGAAGAGCACGGGGTCGCCGCCATTGCGGGGGTCGAAGATGCCGATCCCCCAGACGCGCTCGAGGAACAGGAGCAGGACGGTGATGGCCAGCACCGGCGTGGCGAGGATCTGGATGATGCTGGTGGCGTAGAGGGCCCAGAGGAAAAGCGGAATCCTGAACCAGGTCATGCCGCGCGGGCGGAGCATGTGGATGGAGGCGACGAAGTTGATGCCGGTGAGGATGGAACTGAACCCCATGATGAATACACCGAGCGTCGCGGGCACGATGGCGCTGGCCGACCGGGTGGTCGAGTAGGGCGTGTAGAACGTCCAGCCAGTGTCCAGGCCGAACCCGCCGGGCAGCTTGTGGCCGGTGGTCACATGGATGACACCACTGAGCAGGATATACACGAAGAACAGTCCCCCGATGGCATAAAAATAGAAGCTGAGGAGATTCAGCCGGGGAAAGGCGACGTCTTTGGCGCCCAGTTGCAGGGGCAGGACGAAGTTGCCCAGGATCGCGGGAATGGCCGGGATGATGAACATGAAGATCATCACCGCGCCGTGCAGCGTGAAGATATGGTTGTAGGCCTCGAACCACTGCCCGGCGTTGGGCTTGGAGGCGTCGATGGGGGTGAAGAGCATGGTCCGCAGCACCAGGGCGAAGATGCCGGCGAGCAGGAAAGCGAAAAGCACGCCGTACATGTACATGATGCCGATGCGCTTGTGGTCGAGGGTGAAGGCCCAGGAGAGGATGCCGCGGCCATGGGAAAGATAGTCGTCACCCTGGCCGCCGGAATCGGCTCGTTCGACGGGGATGTTGGCGGGAATGGCGGTCATTTGGGCTCCGTTATTCTATGCGCTTGGCGGCCGATGGTTCCCCGGCCGCTATTGCGACGGGTTGCCGGGAATCGTCCTGTTGAGCGTACTCGCGGAACATCTGCCCCTGGAGTCCAACGCCAGATTCCTCGCGAGTACGCTCGGAATGACTTGTGGGCACCTGTTGTGACTTCTTCAACAACGATTGTGGACCGATGGCCGGCTGGGTGGCGGGCGGCAGCGGCTTGATTTTCTTCAGGGGTTCCAGGTCACCTTTGTAGTTGGCACTGATGGATTTCAGATAGGCCGTGATGGCGAAGATGTCCTCGTTCTTGACTGTTCCCTCGAAACTCGGCATGACGGGGTTGAAGCCCTTCACGATCTTCGCGGCGGGTTTGACGATCGACTCGCGGATGTACTCCTCGTCCGACAGAACCTGCGTGCCGTCGGACAGCGGGACCATCGAGCCGAAAAGATCCTTGAAAGTCGGACCCTGGCCGGTGGAGCCGTCGACGCTGTGGCAGGACTTGCAGCCCAGCTCGCTATAGAACTTGGCGCCGGCGGCGATGGGAGACATCTTGTCGTCCCAGCGGGAGAGGTATTCCATTTTGGCCCGCCACTCGGGCTCGGGCAGGACATGCACCTTGGCGAGCATCTGCGAGTGGTCCTTGCCGCAGTAGGCCGCGCAGTAAAGATCGTAATCGCCGAGTTGCGTGGCCTGCACCCAGGTGCGATTGAAACGCTTGGGCACGACGTCCTTCTTGATGCGGAACGCGGGGATGAACAGGCTGTGAATCACGTCCTCGGAATTGAGGATCAGCCGCACCGGCTTGTTGATGGGGATGTACAGATCCTTGTCCCGGGCGCCATTGGGATAGTTGAACGTCCAGCTCCAGCTCCTGGCCGTGACGTTGACCTCCATCGCATTGGGCGGCTCGATGGCCATGTAGAGGTATCCCTTGATGCCGTAGTAGAACATGATGAGAACGAGGATTGTGGGAATGACCGTCCAGGTGATCTCGAGCGTGGTGTTGTGGCCCGCGGCGGTGTCGCGTTTCACGCCGGGCTTGTGGCGATACTTGATGACAAAGGCCACCGTCAGGATCAACACGAGCATGAAGAAGAACAGGCAGACCCAGAAGATGAACTCGAAGATCGCGTCGGTGCGGCCGCTGATCGTGGAGGCATCCTTCGGCATCCACGAGACGGCGATGAGATTGGGCGGAATGGTGAGGGCCATAGGTGTTGTTCTGGTTCAGGGGGCCTGTGCGGTCAACCTCTGCTGGCGTCGTTTTTCCCAGCGGAAGAACATGAATATCACGGTGGCCAGTGTCACGACCGTGACCAGCGCGCCGGCCTGCAGGGCACGGATGGCCATCAGGGCGTACTTGCCCTGTTTGCCGTCGTACTGGAAGCAGGTGAGGATGAAACGGTCGGTGGACGAGCCCACCTTCCCGTCGGCGCTCTCGACCAGGCTCAGCCTGAGGGTCGTCGGCCCATATTTCACCCCGTACAGGTATCGGGTCACCTTGCCCTGGGGCGACAGCACCATGAGCACGGCCGGATGGGCGAACTGCCGGGCGGCCTCAACCCACTGGTACTGGAAGCCCACCGCGTCGGCCAGGCGGGCGGTGTCCTTTTCTGTGCCCGTCAGCAGATGGATGGCCTGGTCCGCGCCGGCCTTGTTCCAGACGTTGACGATCGACGCCTTCTTCTCGGCCGCCAGAGCGGGTTTCTCACGCGGGTCGATGCTGACGTACAGCACTTCGACTTCCTCGCCGGGCTTGAGCGCGAGTTGCCGCAGGGAGTCGGCCATGGCCTGCGACACCAGGGAGCAGAGCATCGGGCAACCGTAGTAGCCGAGCTGCAGAATCACCGGGCGGCGGCCCGTGAAATAGTCGCCGAGCTTCACGGCCTTGCCGGTTTCATCGACGAGCGGAATGTCCAGCGGGATGGTCTGGCCGAGCTTTTCGACCACGCTGACCTGCGGCGTCGGCGTCCCGGGCGGTGACTTGACGGCAAACTCCTCGGCGGCGGTGCCACGCGCTGTGGCCAGCACCGCGGCGATGAACAGGGAAAGAAGATGTCTGCAAGCGGGTTTCATTGCGTTATCATTTTCCGGCCGGGAACACGATGTGTCCCTTGTTCTGCACGACGATGCCCATGGCCTGGCCGATGGGGATCGACGACGGCCTGGTGGCGGGCGACATCGTCCTGGCGGGTCCATTGAGGCGGGCCTTCTGATCCTTCAGCAGGTCGGTCAGTGTGGCGTTCCGCGACTCATCCCATTTCGCGTCGACCTCCTCGCGCTCCTCGTAGAGGATCATCGCCTGCGCTGCGACGATCACCACCAGCAGCAGCAGCGCCGAGGCGACGATCATCGTGAAGATGACGCCGATGTTCAAGTCCGACTTCTCACGCACCATGACGTCACCTCATCAGATGTTCTCGAAGGCCAGAGCCTCGCCGAGCCTGGGATCGGCCAGTGGACGAAGGGCCGCAAGGCTCGCCATATAGAGCCACGCCGCGATGAATATCCCGCCCACACCGATGAGAACCGTCACATCGATGATAGCCGGACGGAAAGACGTCGACGCATCGGGCACGGATTCCGGCATGACCACACAGTAAGTCTCCAGATAGTGGAACATCAGCAGCCACGCGGCCCAGAACGTCACCGCCGGGCGGCTGCGCTTCACATGGCGCGACAGCAACCCGGCAAACGGAATCAGCAGATGGCCCAGCAGCACCCCAGCGGCCAGCCAACTCCAGCCATTGATGACATAGCCCCACCTGGAAACATCCATGATGGCCGACGTCGCCCCGCGCCGGGCGAACCAGGGCGTGGTTTCGGGAATGCTGGCGTACCAGAGCAGCATGTACTGGCTGAAGGCGATGTACCCCCATGCTCGATGTTGATCGATCGTTGCAACAGCCCGTGTCGCTGCAGGATGCTACACAACACGATCTGCATTGCGAAGAACGCCACCACGCCGCCGGAGAAATAGTAGACGCCGAAGATCGTGCTGTACCAGTGCGGGTCGAGCGACATCAGCAGGTCGAAGGCGGCGCCGGTCACCGTCAGCCCATAGACCACCAGCGCCGGTGCGGAAACCAGCCGCAGCCGGTGCGAGATGGCCGGATCGCCGCTCTCATCCTGCCGAACCGAAGCTCGCCAGAAATAGAGCGCGATCGCCGACCAGACGACAAAGTAGAAGAGCACGCGAACGGTGAAGAACGTGGGGTTGAGCCAGGCCCGTTTCTTGAGAGTCAGTTCGTCGAGGACCTTCGATCCGTGTCCCTCGGCCCTGCCTGCCTCGGCGGTGTGCGCCCCATGCTCCGCTTTCATGGCGGCATGATCCGGCAGCGGCAGCGCCCAGCGGTAGAGGTCGCCCTTCTGGCTCAGCACCGACACCAGGATCGGCAGCGACAGCACGCCGAGCACGGGGAGCGTGACGGACAGCGCCTCGGCCAGGCGGCGCACCGTCACGCTCCAGCCGGCCGCGGTGAGATGCTGGATGAGCACGAAGAACAGGGCGCCCAGCGCGATGGCCAGGGCGCTGGCCCACGCGGTCAGCCACGCGAAATAGAAGCGGCCTGCCCCGCCATGGGGTGCCATCGCCAGGATGACGCTGACGAGGATTCCCGCCAGACCGACAATCGCGAAGACTCCCATGACGCTCCTGGCCCTGGGGCCCAGCCGGGTTTCCTCGGTGATGCTTGCGGATGTCTGTGCGTGTCCAGCCAAGGTGGTTTCTCCAAAGTCGGTCAGCGAGCGTTGTCTTCCTGGGGCATGAGGTTGGCGGGCGGGTTCTGGCTCAACTGCAGGGCGCGGACGTAAGCCACGATCGCCCAGCGGTCGGCCACGGGAATCTGCCCGCCGTACGCGGGCATGTTGCGGATGCCCACTGATATCGTGTTGAAAATGTGCCCTGCGGGCCGGCCGCGTACGGCCGCATCGTGCAGGTTCGACGGCGGCGTCCAGGTCCCCTGCTTCAACTCCTTGGCGCGGGCATTCACGGGGCCGTTGCCGTAACCGTCCAACCCGTGGCAGGCGGCGCAGTAGATGCCGAAGCGCTCCTGCCCGCGTTGAAGCAGCCGGCCGTCCACCGCCACCTGGGCCGGAAACCGGTCGAAGAACAGAACATCGACTTTGCCGTTGGCAGCCGTCCTGGTCCAGCCGCGGTAATAGTGGTCGTCATCGTCGAGCATGCCGTGTGGAACGGTCCCCTCGACCCGGGGCCGCATCGCCCGGCCATCGGCGAACAGCGCGGTTGCGGCCTGCTCGCGATATTTCGGCTGGGCATACATATCCTGCATGTACATCACCGCGGGCTCATTGCTGTGGGCAACGCGGCCTCTGGCGATGAAGACCAGCGGCATCCATGACCCGATCGTGGCAACGATGGCAACGGCGACCAGCCAGAACGGCAGCCGGCCCAGGCGCGGAGACTGCACGGCAGTGGTCGACGGAAGATGGCTCTGGGTCGCATGGCTCATTTCAGTCAATCCTCCACCGCCTCAATGGCGTCTGCGCCGAGCTGCTGCAGGAGTTGCGACGTCGCCGCCTGCTGGAACTTGGGGTCGGTGGCGTCAATCGCGAGGAAGAACCGGTCGCTGGTCACCCGGCGAAAACGCTCGATCTTGAACATCGGATTGTAGAGCATCGGCAGCCGGTTCAACATCAGCATGCCGAAAGCCGCCGTGTACGCGGCGCACAGCACCGTACATTCGAAGATGATCGGAACGAACGCCGGCAGGCTGAACATCGGTTTGCCGCTGATCATGAACTGGTAGTCGCGGGCGTTCATCCACCACTGCATCAGCAACGCGCCGACCAGACCCGCCAGGCCGGCCAACAGGACCAGCCAGGGCAGGATCGTCGGACGGATGCCCATGGCCACGTCGATGCCGTGGATCGGAAACGGACTGTGTACGTCGAAGCGCGTGTAGCCGGCCTTCCGCACTTCGCGAGCCGCGTGGATGATCGAGTCCACGTTCCGGAACTCGGCGAGAACGGCAACGGCCTTCGTCGTCTCTCCGGCAGGCTGAACATGTTCGACGGCAGTACTCATGGTCTTACCTCAGGCCGGCCGGACCTCGCGCGGCGCACGGGGTTCATGATGTTCGTCCGGCCAGTAGTCGCTCTTGTGTGAGTCGCCGCCTTCGCCGTGGGCGTGCGCCTCGGGCATGACCGTCTTGATTTCCGCCATGGCCACCACCGGCAGGAACCGGCAGAACAGGAGGAAACAGGTGAAGAACAGCCCGAAGCTGCCGATCAGCGTGGCGATGTCCACCCAGGTCGGCCAGTACGGCCACCAGCTCGCGGGGACAAAATCGCGGGCCAGCGAAGTCACGATGATCACGAAGCGCTCGAACCACATGCCGATGTTCACGCACATCGCCACGCACATGACCACGGCGAGATTGTTCCGGCACACCTTGAACCAGAGCGCTTGCGGCGCCAGGACGTTGCAGAACACCATCACCCAATACGCCCAGGCGTAGTTTCCGAACACGCGGTTCTGGAATAGCTCCTGCTCCCAGTGCGAGCCGCTGTACCAGGCCGTGAAGAACTCCGTCGCGTAGGCGTAGCTCACGATCAGCCCCATCGCCAGCAGGATCTTGCACATGTTGTCGATATGCCGCAGCGTGATGATGTCCTTGAGCCCGAAGAACGCCCTGGCCGGGACGGCCAGCGTCAACACCATGGCGAACCCGCCAAAGACGGCGCCGGCGACGAAATATGGCGGGAAGATTGTCGTGTGCCACCCCGGCAGTTGCGCCGTCGCGAAGTCGAAGGAAACCACCGAGTGGACCGACAGCACCAGCGGCGTGCAGAGCGCCGACAGGATCAGGTACGCCCGCTCGTAGCGGTGCCAGTGCCGGCTGCTTCCCGTCCAGCCCAGCGACAGCATCCCGTAGATGAACTGCCGGAGCCGTCCCTGGCTCCGGTCGCGCAGCGTCGCGAAATCCGGGACCATCCCCACGTACCAGAAGATCAGCGACACGCTGGCGTACGTGCTGACGGCGAACACATCCCACAACAGCGGCGAGCGAAACTGCGGCCACATGGACATCTGATTCGGCAGGGGAAAGAGGAAGTACGCCCGCCACTGCCGACCGATATGGATGGCCGGGAACAGCCCCGCGCACATCACCGCGAAAATTGTCATTGCCTCCGCGAAACGGTTGATGCTCGTCCGCCAGTTCTGCCGGAACAGGAACAGGATCGCCGAAATCAGCGTGCCCGCGTGGCCGATGCCCACCCAGAACACGAAGTTCACGATATCGAACCCCCAACCCACCGGAGTCTGGTTGCCCCAGATGCCGATACCGGTCAGGACCAGGTACATCACCAGCAGGCCCAGCACGCCCAGCATCGACAGCGAAATTGCGAAGGCGATCTTCCACGCCGTCGTCGTCGGCCGCTCGGCCATGTTGCAGACGGCGTCCGTGACGCTGGCGAAGTCCCTGCCCCCCAGCACCAGGGGCTGGCGCTCACGCGGATCGTCGATGGTGTTGTCGAACTCTGCCATGCGAATCTATCCTTCACTGGGGTTCCGCAGCTTCGCCAGGTGCTTTGTCCTCGGCCGGACGTTGAGTTCCTCGAGCGGCGAATACGCCCGGGTGTTCTCCCGCTGGATCCGCGACACCAGCGACTGCGGGTCGTTGAGGTTGCCGAAGACGATGGCCTGCGTCGGACACGCCTGCTGGCACGCCGTGACGATCATTCCATCCGGCACCTGGACATCCTTGCTTGTCCCTTTTTCCTGCATGGCCTCCGCCCGCGCCTTGATCTCGGCCCCGTGGATGCGCTGCACACAGTACGTACACTTTTCCATCACGCCGCGCATCCGCACGGTGACGTCCGGGTTGAACACCATCCGCTTGATCTTGTCAACCCGGGCGAGCTGTTCGGTGTCGGGGAGGTCCAGCCAGGGCGGTTCCTGCCCGCCGCGCGGGTCCTTCGAGTGGAAATCAAAATAGTTGAAGCGGCGTACCTTGTAGGGACAGTTGTTGGAACAATACCGCGTGCCGATGCAGCGGTTGTAGACCATCGTGTTCAGCCCCTCGCTGTCGTGCATGGTCGCGCCGACCGGACACACCTGCTCGCACGGCGCGTTCTCGCAATGCACGCACATCAGCTTGACCTGTTCCTTGCCGACGATGGGGATGTTGTTTTCAGCCTGACAGGCCACCGCGCAGGCATTGCAGCCGATGCAGGTCGCCATGTCCACGGTCATGCCCCAGGCGTGCGGACCCGTATATTTCCTTTGGTCGAAAAGCTGTAGCGCCACGCCCTCGGACATGTCGGCGAATCGCGGGTTGGCCTTGTACTGTTCCAGCGACGCCTCGCGGATGATCGGGCCGCTCCCGCCCTTGGGGCCGATGCGGGCATCGCGTATCTCCGCGCCGACCGGGTCGATGATATGGTGGTTCTGGGTCATCGCCAGCGCGTACGTGCCGGCGGCTTTGGTCACCTGGACGCCGCGAGCGAACCACGGTGCCACCGACGTCCGCAGGGCATACGCGTTGAATCCCAAACCGCTGCCGACGTGTCCCGCGGCCGTACGTCCGTATCCGAACGACAGCCCAACAACGCCCACGGGTTGGCCGGGCATCACGTACACCGCCACTTGCAGCGAGCCCGCACCAGCCTTCACCGATACCATGTCGCCCGTAGTCACGCCCAGCTTGTCGGCGTCAACCTTGGACACCATCAGGGCGTTGTCCCAGCACAGCTTCGACAGCGGATCGGGTGTTTCCTGCAACCAGCCGTTGTTGGCAAACCGCCCGTCGTATACGCGTGAGTCTGGTTCCAGCCGCAGCGTGAGACCATTGGCGCCGGCAACCGGGGCGAACTCCACGCTCTTGATCTGCGGCGAAACCGTCTTGTATTCCGTTCCCCGGAGCAGCCCGGACTCCAATACCCGCTTGAACTCAGTCAGGGCATGGCCCTTGGGCACCCAGGCGCGTTGCACAATCACATGTCCCTCAGCAAGCTCATCTGCCGCGATCATCGCCAGCACTTCAATCGCCGACTTCCCGCCGTAGAGCGGTTCGATCAGCGGCTGTGTAACGCTCGCCGTGCCATCAAACGCCCGCGCGTCGCCCCACGACTCCAGATAGTGCGCTCGGGGCAAGTGCCACTTGCACAACTTCGATGTCTCGTCTTCGTAGATCGACAGATGAATCGTCGTACCGGCTTTGGCCAACAGCTTGTCGAAACGCAACTCAGCCGGCGCGTCGTAAGCTGGGTTGCCGCCGAGAATCACCAGCGTGCCGACCTTGCCGGCTTCGATCTCCTTCGCCAGCGCCGCAATGGCCGCCATGTGGCTCGGGCGGTCGAAGAATGCACTGTCGTAGAACGTAACCGTCTTCCCGATCGCCCCGATTTTCGCGTTGATGGCCGCAACGAGTGCATGCACTTGTGCCGACGCCGCCGGCCCGGCCGCCGCAACGCCGTCCTTCTTCAGATCGGCTGCCGCAGCCTCAACAAACCTCGCCTCAGTCTCGCTCAGTTTATCGTCGCCCGAAATCCCGGTCACGCCCAACTTCGCCGCCACCGCCCTCGCAATTGCATGAATGCGATCCGGATTGGCCGGCAGCCGCACATCCGCCACCGTGCCCGTCACGCTGAATGTCGATTCCGCGATGTACACCCGGTTCATCTGCCGGTCGGCCTTGTTGTCGGCCGTCCGCCGCCGCGCCGCCCAGTCGGCCGCATAACGCGTGTGCGCCGGGTGCGTCCCCAGCACATCCGCATCAAACAGCACAACATTCGCCGCCTTGTCCAGGTTCAACCGCGACCGCAGCGGCGCGCCGAACGCCAGCCGATGCCCCTCGGCCTCGTTGTCGTACGACACCGCCTCATACTCATACCATTTCGCCCCCGGCATCGCCTTGCTCAGCCGCGCCCGCATGTCGGCCACGCTCGGGCCGCTGGCGGCTTCGCTCAGTATTGCCAGCCCGTCGCCTTTGCCCTTCATCGCGCCGAAGTGCGACTTGGCGAACGCGGTGAAATCTTCCCACTTGGCCGGCTTGCCGTCGTGCTTCACCGTCCGGCTTCGCTCCGGGTCGTACAGTTCGAGCACGCTCGCCTGGGCAAACGTATCGGCCGCCCCGATCTTCCGGCCGCCGCCGGCTTCGCCGACGAACGAGAACGGATGGTCCGGGTTGCCCTCGACCTTGATCGGCCGGCCGTCGAAACTCGTCACCAACAACGGTGCGCCGACCCCGCCCATTTCAAATATGGTCGCGTAAAACTCCGGCATCCCAGGCACGCGATCGCGCGGGTTGCTCACATACGGCGCCAGGTATTCCTTGGGCGCGCGCCGGCAGCCGTTCAGCGTCAGCCCGGCCAACGCCATCGACGCCCCCATGAGCTTGAGGAACCGCCGCCGCGAGGTTGTGGCAATGGAATCCGGGTCGTAGCCGGGAAATTCCTTGGCCAGCAGATCCCGCACTTCGGGGCTGTCGGCCAGTTGTTCCAGGCTGCGCCAGTATTCGATCCCACTGCTGTGATGCTTTATCTGTGACACGTGTAGCAACTCGTCATGTAAGCAACGTCGTGAATCCCATACTCCGCTTTGAGCTTCCGGCCAATGACCAACTGCTCCTCCGGCGTCTTGGCGTACGCCATATTCGTCACCTGATCCCGCGGCCGCAGGTGTTGCTCCGGCTCGCGGTGACACTCCAGACACCAGCCCATGCTCAGCGGCTGATCCTGGTAGACCTCGTCCATGTGGTCCACCCGGCCATGGCAACTGGCGCACCCGACGCCGTGGCTCACATGCGCCGAGTGATTGAAATACACATAGTCCGGCAACCGGTGTACCCGTGCCCACTGCACGGGCATTCCCGACTTCCAGCTTTCCATAATCGGCTTGAGGTCCGGGCTGTCGGGCTTGATGCCGGTGTGGCAGTTCATGCACACCTGCGTCGGCGGGAGGGCTGCGAAGGCCGATGTCTCCACGGTTGTATGGCAGTACCGGCAGTCAATCCCCAGCCGCCCCGCATGCACCGCGTGACTGTACGGCACCGGCTGCCGTGGCTGGTATCCCACCGCCATGGTCTTGGCCGACGCCCCGGTTGCAAGAAGGGCCGGCACGTACAGCGCCCCGCCGACGGCCCCGAGTACAATCAAGGGAAGCAGGTAGTTAGCCCAGCGCGGAAAGACAAATTTGCCTTGGTCGGCCATAAGTGGAAGTGCGTGAAGAACCTACGGCTCGTCGTCAATAAAGCAACCGCCACATCGTGACAGGTTTATACCGAAGGTGCCTCTCAGAAGCCAGTATGTCACTGCGAGCGAACCCAATATAGGCCATGGCCCATTATTGGCCTGTGTCTCGCACGGGTCAATCCGACAAAATCAGGGAGGGGATGTGACGATGGCCGTGGCCGCGCTTTCGGGAGCATCTTGCGTGCTTACCCGTGCATTCTGCTCGACGCCGGTCCATAATCCACCCATGGCCGACGCTGTCCTCTGTAATCTCTGCGGACGCAAAATCCCGCCACACGCCCACTACCTCGTCCGCATCGAAGTCTTCGCCGACCCCTCCATGCCCGTGCTCAGCCAGGACGAAGTCGATGCCCTGGACTTCGACAAGACCCTCTCCGAACTGCTGGCGGAGATGAACGTTATGTCGGCCGACGACTTGATGGACCAAGTGCATCGGCACTTCGAGTTCACGATCTGCCGTGCCTGCCAGATTCGTTTCCTGGCCAACCCGCTGGGGAAGCCTCGCGAGAGAAGCAGTGGCGACGGAGCCAATGGCGCATCCAACTCTGAGACTTCCGGGAGGGCCGGCCAATCTACTCCAGGAGATAACGTCCCATGAAGCAATTCATCTTCATCCTCATCCTGGCATTGGGGCTGCTCACGCAATCGCTGGCGGCCCAAACCCGGCCGGCCACCCGGCCCGCAGTCGATGTCCGCGTCGATCCGCGCGTGGAACTGGTTTGCATCATCTTCCGCATGGCGGGCAGCAACGAGTATCTCGCAGGGAAAATTCCCGGCTACCGCCGCGACGTAGATGAGCATTTCGGGCCGTTGGCACAACATCCGGCCGTGCAACTGGCCCGGAAACTCCGCACCGAACGGAGCCTCGGCTTCTACGCTCCAATGTCTCTGGCCATTCATCTCACCGACAGCTTTGACGAGAAAGTGCCGCTCGTGCCGCTGCCGGCCGAGGTGGACGGCCGCTGGCCTCCGGCCGACGCCCGGCTATTCGCCAAAGAAGCGAAGGATTTCGCCCAGAAAGCCGGATTTGCCGAGTTTCTGCAAAGTCACCGCGACTTGTACGACCTCACCGAAGCCCGAATGCGCAAGACGCTGGAAGAACACGCACACCTGGAGTGGTTCGGCCAATACTTCGGCACGCGGTCTCAGGTCAGATTCCACGTCGTGCCCGGGCTGCTCAACGGCGGTAACTGCTACGGTATCCGTTTCCAGAATGGCGAGCAGCAGGACATGTACTGTATCCTGGGCGTCTGGGATGCCGATCCGGCAGGCATGCCCCGCTTCGCCACGTCCGTCATCCCGACCGTGGTTCACGAGTTCGGCCATTCCCATGTGAATCCTCTGGTAAACCGGCGGCTGGCCGATTTTGAGCGGGCAGGCCGCAAGCTCTTCGCCCGTTCGGAACAAACCATGCGCCGCCAGGCCTACGGGCAATGGGAGACGGTGATATACGAATCGCTGGTGCGGGCGACCGTGGTGCGCTACCGCAACGCCCACGATGGCCCGTTGGCTGCAATGGCCGAAGTCCTGGAGCAGACTTCACGCGGATTTGTGTGGACTGGCGAACTCTCCAAACTGCTCGACCAGTACGAATCAGATCGGAAAACCTACCCGTACTTCGAGGATTTTATGCCCCGCATCGTTGAATTCTTCGACGAGTACACGAGCCGGAAGCCGTGACCATGCCGTTCGGGGCCTCCAGCCTGAATCGTGGGGAACATTCTGGCAGCAACGGCGTCATAAGCAGCGGCGGGCCTACGGCTCGATTCCAAGGAAGCTGCATGAAGCACAACATCGTCTTTCTCGTCGCCGCCTTGGTGGGCATACTGGGATTGTCTCCGGCAGCCGCTGCCCGCAACGTGGATCTCTCCACCGTCCCCAAGCGAAACACCGTCCAACTCACCATCTACAACAGCGAGGACCTGACACTGGTCCGCGAGACCCGCACGGTGACATTCAAGAAAGGTATCAACCCGCTCCAGTTCTCCTGGGCCAACACGCTGATTGATCCGACGTCGGTGGAACTGAAGTTCCTCACCTCGGCCGACAAGCTGGAAGTGCTGGATACGACCTTCCCGCACGACAAGCCGCAGATGCTCTACTGGAACGTGCAGAGCGAAATCGACGGCGAGGCGGCCATCCAGATCACCTACTTCACCAGCGGCATCACCTGGAACGCCGATTACACCCTGATCGCCGACAAGAATGAGCAGGTGGTGGGATTCGAGGGATTCGTCCGGGTGTTCAACAACAGCGGCGAGGAGTACGAGGACGCCCAGGTGCGGCTGGTCGTGGGAACGATCAACCTCGTCGAGAAAATTGCCCGGTTGGCACGGATTCCGATGGATGACGTGAGCAAGCTCGAGTGGAACAAGCGGCGCGGTCTGGATGAATTGGCCCTCACCGGTGCAGTCAAGCACGCGGAACTCGCCGACCGTTTCGCCGAAATGCCGGCCAACGGTCCCGAGCCCAAGAAGATCATCAAAGAGGGCCTCAGCGAGTATTTCATCTTTACCATCGAGGGCACAGATACAATCAAGAACGGCTGGTCGAAGCGCCTGCGGTCGCTCGACGCTGCCCCCGTGCCGCTGAAGATCCAGTACCGCTATCGCCCGCAGGAGTATGGTGACCGGCTCGTCCGCATGTATCTGCTCACCAATGACAGGGAATCCAGGCTGGGCACAACGCCATTGCCCAACGGCATCGTCCGCGTCTTCCGGGATAACGGCCGGGACGGACTCTCATATCTGGCCGAACAGACCGTGAAGTACATCCCCATCGGCGA